>JAHFOM010000009.1:3794-22806 GCA_023261685.1 Candidatus Moraniibacteriota bacterium
CTTCTCAATGTGATTGTCGGTATCGTTGGTGCCGTCATCGGAGGCTGGATTATGACATTCTTCGGTCAGTCCGGCGTTTCTGGTTTCAATCTCTACAGTTTCATCGTAGCACTCATAGGGGCAGTTGTCCTTATTTATGTCGTCAAAGCTTTGCGCTAAAGCCATACAGCGCAGTAAAAAAAGCTCTCTTGTGAGAGCTTTTTCTTTTTCCCTATTCATCTCCGTGTTCCATCGCTACCCTTTTTCCGTGGTCCACAGTGTCTCTAATAACGCCTCTCTCCCCTCGCCCGTCTTGGCAGAGTACCGTACCAGCGGACAGTCTGGGAATTCTTTACGCAGGGTCTCTATATTTCTGGTCATATCGTTGCGTCCGCCCTTATCCGCCTTGTTAGCAACGATGATGATGTTTCGTCCGTACTCCCGAAGCAACGCGAATGTCTGCCGGTCCGAGTCCTTGGCACCGATGGAGGCATCGACGATCAGCACGGCAGCAAGGAATTCCACCTCGTCTGTTCCGGCGTACCAAGACAGATGCTTTTCCAGTTTCGCGCGCACCGCTGGTGGACGGTTGGCATAGCCGTACCCGGGAAGATCGACGAGATACCACTCATCATTGATGAGAAAGTAATTGATTTCCGTGGTACGCCCAGCCGTGGAACTCGCACGAGCCATATCCTTATGTCGTACCAGCGAATTGATGACGCTGGACTTGCCCACATTGGAGCGCCCAAAAAAAGCCACTACCGGGAGAGTTGGCACTGGCAAGCCCTCCGATCCGATCACTCCTTTCACAAATTGTACCGTGCGTATCTCCATAATTATACCTCTTCATACCACGAATACCCAAAAAGGTAAACCTTGACATTTTTCTCTATCAATGCTTAATTGAGAGCAGGAGAACAATGTCGTTCATTAACAAGAGAAAAAGGAACGAAGTAATGCCCTATGTCGTTCAACCGTACTGGCATAAAAACATAACAGCTAGTGATATTGGGGACATCAACAACCTACGGAGACAACTTCCAAGAAAGGGTGCAGCAAAACCTATCAGCTACCCCGAATTGAAGATTTTCCTCAACGAAAACATTTTCTGGATAGCGAGAGAAAAAAGCTTGGTAGCAAGAAAGCAAGAAAGAATCGTTGCGATGGGATCGATCGCTCCGAATATAGAGTTCACCAAATCGGAATCATTCGGATATATCCGAAACATCGTGACCGATGAACATCACCGCGGAGAAAAAAACGAGGTGGCAATAAGATATCTTGTTGACAAGAGAGGCAAGACTCGGGATGCAAAATGCATAAAAAACCAAAGTCTTGCAGAAATCATCGTTAGCGAGATGATCAGCTTCGCGAAATATTATCAATATGATCACCTTGAGCTCACGAGTGGTCCGAATTGCGTCGCAGCCAACAAACTCTACCGCAGACTCGGATTTATTCGCATCTCACACGCTGAGATATCAGGTACCAACCGTTATCATCTGAATTTTCACGAGAACTCTCGCTAAAATGACACCACAGATCACACAACACCCTAGCGGGAACACTCGCTAGGTTTTTTCTTTCATACCTATTGTCGCCACCATCACCTGTGGCTCTTTTGACCGCTCACGGCGATAGGAAAAAAATGTCTGTGATTCGCAAAAAGTGCAGAGGGGGCTCGTTTCGATATGCGTTTTTGCTATCCCGGCCACTCGCAGCTGTTCTTTCACTATCCCCTCTAGATCAACATATATTCTCCCCTCTTTTTTGATGACATACTTTTCGTATTGGGCAAACCGGGGCAGTATGTCCGTTTGGATTTCAAAATGACACACTCTGATATGCGGACCGATGGCAACAGAGACATTTTCTTTCGCAGCGCCGCACACTGACATTTTCTTCAGCGTTTCCCCTATCACTCCCGAGACTATCCCCCGCCACCCCGCGTGCGCGATGCCGATTACCCCTGCGACCGGGTCGAAGAAAAACACCGGCAAACAATCTGCCGCGGTGACAGCAAGAAACAGATTTTTCTCGCGCGTCACCAACGCATCCGTAGCAGGAATCACTCTTCCAGTCTTTTCTCTATTGTTACACATAAACCACGACCGTGGGTTATGTGTAACAGAGTGAACGGTGGTAATTTCTACATTTTTCCCGTGGACCAATCCAGCACTGACCACCCTCTCCGCGGCGATTCCCTGCTCGGCAAAAAATCGTATCCTATTTTCTTGGTTTTCTTCCGATTGTTCGGAAAAAACTTTCATCGAACCGTCTTTCCGTTCTGAAACGACCGCTGACACCTCAGGAAATTTTTTGAAAAAATGAAACGCCATACGAAAAAATCCTTGACATTTTTATGAATATACTGTATAAAATATACACTTCTTTGACAATCAAAACAAGCGGAGGTAGCCGACAATGGAAAAACACGTCATTCAAAAGTGTTCGAGTGTCCATCCGTGGTCACCTGAAGAGCTGAATATGATTCAACAACTGACCCAATCTCGCTTTCCTATGACCCGGAAGGAGATGCTTAAGTACCAAAGAGAAAATACTCTGTGGGTTGTGAGAGACAGGGTACAAAAAAATACTATCGTCGGTATGGCTTCTCTCTCACGGGTTCATACGCTGGATCCGGCACAAGCATATGGTATATTACACAGCGAAAAGCTATCCGGAATATTCGCTGATGACCAATACTACCTTGAGAAAAAACTGCGCCAGATGATGATAGACGAGATAATCGACTATGCATCCAAAAAGAGGTTGCAATATATTCAACGAGAGAGTGCCCCCGACGAAAGAAAAAGAGGCAACCTCTACCCGGGTTTCGTTGGCAATAGAAAAGCCGGTGACATCTACCATGGCTTAGGTTTTTTCCGAGTAGCTCGAAGCAGCAATGCCGTACACGGCACAAACTTCGACCGTCGGTACCTTTCTTCCGAGGTTTACTGACACGGAAAAAAGCAACCCTCTCCTAGCGGAAATCCGCAGGGAATAAAAAACACACTTCTTTCACAACCGAAACAAGAGAGGCAAGAATGAACTACGTTGTTGAATGTTATAATCCCCGCCACCAACCTAGAACTGAGAGCGACAAGCTCTGGTCGCTCCATCAGCTCCAGAGTAACTCGAAACGGACACAACCCATCCCTCCCCTCAAATTCCAACAGCTTTTACACCAGGGCTATGTATGGCTCACTCGTGACGACAAGAATGCCATAGTTGCCACTGCGTTTCTTGCCTTGCTCTACAAGCCCGGCACCAAGGATATTTTTGGAGAAATCAGTGATGTGGTGGTAAAAAAAGGGCATATGAAAAAAGCAACGGTCTTTGTAAAGCATGCTTCCCCCACTCCTCTTCAGAGCAGTGTAGCCGAGGTTATGCTGCGCGAGATCATTTCCTACGCTCGACAGAGTCTCTGTACGCACCTCGAGCCTATGGGGCTCATAGACGCACCGGACAAAAAGCCGGCTGATGCCAAGTTATATGAGACTCTCGGTCTCAACCTCACACAGGAAGAGAATGGCAATTATCGCATCAATTTTCCTTCAAAGAAAGGAGAAAATGCTCGCCACATCGCTTCAAGAATTCCCTTCTGAGGATAAGAATCTTTTTCTCCTCCACCCAAAAAAACTCAAACGGATCACCAAGTGGTCCGTTTTCTTTTTGTTAAAAACATATCCCCTGCTCACTCATTTTTCCACGGCCACGAGAAATCGAGTGTGCTTTTCTTTGCCTCCTTCACATTCGGATGCGTGATGGAGATGATTACGAATTCCTATTTTCTTTACGTAACTTAATAATTTTGACTACACTGTAAACCAGACCAGTGATGCTAATAATTGGAATGACGATAAATGTTGAAGTAAGCACTGCCAAATCTAAAATCCCCTCCCAGAAATTTCCTGTTGCACTATCAAAACGTACACCAAAATAAACGAATCCTAAAAACGGACCAATAATCAGGCACGCTAGCGAGAGGAAGAACAAAAATATGCCTTTTTTGATTGTCAGCATAAAATTATTGGCTCAAAATTATAAAAGCGGGGCATTTCGCCCCGCTTTTAGTATACTCTTACTTTTTCTCTTCGTCTGCTGGCTTGTCGCCTTCCGGCTTCGCATTCGAAGCAGGCTCTGTTTCGGCCTCTTTTGCTTGGCTCGCCGCAGCATCTTCTGCGGAGGCGGCGGGCTCAGCGCTTGCTTGACTCGACGAAGCGTTCGCGGCGTCGGTAGCGGCTTTGTATAACTTCTCACCAATCTTCTGCGCGGCGGTGGAGAGGTTCTCTGTGGCTTTCTTGATGGCTTCGAGGTCGTCGCCGTTCTTTACTTTGTTGAGTTCGGTGATGGCTTCCTCGACGGGTTTCTTCTCATCTTCAGTGAGTTTGTCACCAGCGTCTTTCATCGACTTCTCCGTCGTATAGGAGAGGCTGTCCGCCATATTGCGCGCTTCGATGAGCTCTTTCTTGCGCTTGTCTTCTTCGGCGTGCAGTTCGGCGTCCTTGGTCATTCGTTCGATCTCATCTTTGGAAAGTCCCGTGGATGATTCGATGCGGATGGACTGGGTCTTGTTGGTCGCCTTGTCCTTCGCCGTGACGGACAAGATACCAGACGCATCGATGTCAAACGTCACTTCGATCTGCGGAATGCCCCGCGGTGCTGGTGGAATACCGTCGAGGATGAACTGCCCGAGAGACTTGTTGTCGGCCGCCATCTCGCGCTCCCCCTGCAACACGTGAATCTGTACCGATGGCTGATTGTCAGCAGCGGTCGAGAATGTCTGCGAACGAGATACCGGTACGGTGGTGTTGCGATCGATGAGCGGAGTACGGACGCCTCCCATCGTCTCAATGCCGAATGTCAGCGGAGTGACATCGAGCAAGAGCACGTCTTTCACGGAACCCTCAAGTACACCTCCCTGAAGAGCGGCACCGAGCGCCACCACTTCATCGGGATTGACGGTGATGTTCGGTTTCTTGCCGAAGAATTTCTCGACGGATGCGAGCACGAGCGGCATACGGGTCATTCCTCCGACGAGCACGACTTCATTGATATCGCCGACAGAAAGCTTGGCATCGGCGAGGGCTTTCTTCACCGGTTCGAATGACGCTTCTACCAAATCACCGACCAGTTCTTCGAGCTTGGCGCGCGTCATCTTCAAGAGCAAGTGTTTCGGTCCATTGGCATCGCTCGTGATGAATGGCTGATTGATTTCGGTGTCATTGGCGGTAGAGAGTTCAATCTTCGCCTTTTCCGCGGCTTCCTTGATGCGCTGGAGCGAGAGCGGATCTTTGGAAAGATCAATGCCTTCTTGTTTCTTGAATTCATCGATGATCCAGTGGATGATGCGCTGGTCGAAGTCATCGCCTCCGAGGTGCGTGTCACCGTTGGTGGACTTCACTTCGACCGTGTCTTCGGCGACTTCGAGGATGGAGATGTCAAACGTCCCTCCACCGAGGTCATAGACTGCGATCTTCTCATCTTTCTTTTTGTTGAATCCGTACGCCAGGGCTGCTGCCGTCGGCTCGTTGATGATGCGACGGACATTGAAGCCTGCGATTTCTCCGGCTTCCTTGGTCGCTTTGCGCTGAGAATCGTCAAAATACGCCGGTACCGTGATGACAGCGTCGGTAATTTTCTCACCGAGCTTTTCTTCGGCATCGGCTTTCAGTTTGCTGAGTATCATCGCGCTGATTTCCTGCGGGGTGAATTCTTTGCCACCCATCACGATCTTGATGCCTTCGCCGGCCTGAATGATTTTGTACGGCAAGGTCTTCTGATCGCGCTTGACTTCCTCGTCGTTGAAATGCCGTCCGATGAGGCGCTTGACCGAAAACAACGTGTTCTCCGGATTCGTCACACCCTGACGCTTGGCGAGCAGTCCTACGAGGCGCTCACCGGTCTTGGATATCGCTACCATCGACGGCGTGGTGCGATTGCCTTCCTTGTTCTCGATGATGGACGGCGTACCGCCTTCGACGAATGCCATCGCCGAGTTTGTCGTCCCGAGATCTATTCCGAGTATCTTAGCCATATGTTTGTTGTTACTAAATAATTATTAATGATAAATTTATTGGGATGTATACTGTGATTTCTCTGCCGCACAATTGATACATTATACTTTGTACTTAATACATACTTCTTAATTGACTATCACTCTGGCGGGCCGCACCACTCTGGTACCGAATTTGTAGCCTTTGTGCAGGACTTGGGTGACTGTATTGTGTTGCTCTTCTTTTTCAAAAGCGACTTCTCGCGACTGTTCTCCATGACTATGAGGCTTGATACGGGCGGTCTGTCCGATAGCCTCATGGATACTCGGATCAAACCTATCCCCTACCTCTACCGCTATCGGCTCGATGCCATTATCCAAAAGCACTGATTCCAATTGTTTCTCGATATACTGAATACCCGTCACCCACGGACTCCCCTTCTCTTTTTCCGGAACATGCTCCGTCGCCTGACGGAAATTATCAAGCACCGGTATGATACCCTGCACGAGTTTTTCGATGAGATGACCCGCGAGCTCTTTCTGCTGCGATGCCTGGCGTTTCTTGTAATTCTCGAACTCCGCCTGCGTCCGCTTCCAGTCCCCGAGGTATTCTTCTGCCTTGGCTTCCCATTCTTTTCCCGAAGCCTCTCCGCTCACCGCGTTCATATCCGCTTTAGTTTCTTCGGCAGTGATATCCTCATGTGCTATCTCGCTCTTTCCTATCGCTTCGTTTTCATCAAATGTATCGGTCTGTTTTTGTGTCATAACATTAGCGTATTATATATATTATGTTACCGGTAATGATAATGGTGAGCGAGGAGGAAAGGAGCTTCTTCATATATTCTATCAGGGATTTGTTCTTCGCATAGTCCATCCGTTTCGGTCCGATGATGGCGAGCATTCCGCGCTCTCCCTGTTTGTTGTGATAGGGCGTCACGACCATCGAGCAATTATTGATACCGTCTATCGGATTCTCGTCGCCGATGAAGATATGCGTCTCCCCGTCTGCGAGCTTGATAATGAGCTCATCCAACTTCTCATCGAGCGTATCCAGTGTTTCCACGAGGCGGCACAGCTCATCAATCTCCTGAAATTCCGGTTTCTCCAAAAGTTCTTTCATCCCGAAGTCGTACATCTCGTCCTTATCGATAATCCCCGAAACAGCAAGATTACCGGAGAGCGCCGAGAGAAGCTTGGCGGTACTGCGTCCCATCCGTACCTGTTTGGCTTTCATCAGAAGCAATTCTTTTTGCAGATGACGCTGATCTTCGCGTGAGAGGTCCTTATCGCCCATCATCTCTTCCACATAGATGCGATAGCCAGCGTCTGTCGGTATGCGTCCAGCAGAAGTATGCGGCTGATAGAGATAACCCGCTTCTTCCAGTGCTGCCATATCACTCCGAAGCGTCGCCGCACTCACCGGTAATCCCGAATACTGGAGCAGTGCCTGCGACCCGACCGGCAGAGCGGTTTCCGTATAGAGCTCAACGATAGCCGAAAGCACTTTTTGTTGACGGTCGTTCATACGCTTATAATGAAGGAAAATATGTGTGATGGAGAAATATCTACTATCATATATCACATCTGAATACAGTATAAAAAAAATCTGGCACTCTGTCAAGTAGAGTGCCAAATGCATCTAAAGTAGCAAAGAAAAAGGCCGGGAATAAAGCATCCCGGCCTCTGAGAGGGTGTTACCCTCGTTATCGATTTGCAGCCTTTATTTCGGCGCAAAAATTTCTATACTGACACGTCTTGCAACAGGCATCCCCTCGGGTACTAAAGTGCTGGCTTGCTGAAAAAAGAGGCAACTCCACCCGATAACCGCCTTTTCGCAAAACCCCGCGATCCTCAAACGTCGCCTCACAACAGATGATTTTCTCGCTAGGCATTTGTGTCGCTACCGGAATCACTTGTCCTCTCCCGCTCCCCTGGTCGTGGGGCTTTCTTGCACTTTGACTCATTCTCTTCTTTCCTCTATTTTGAAGTTTACTTTACGGCATCAAACCGCACCCCCTTACAGAATACGCCCTGATCCCCCGAAAACTGCAGACAACGCCATAACGTTGTACAGATTGCCTGACAGGTGCTCTTTCTCACTTAAAAGCGATAGAACACTTTTTGAGAATAGTCCTCCCATCTTTTTTTGTCAAACTGCTCCACAATACTGCCGAATAGGCACAAAATGGCATTGAAAAAAGGAAAAGGCCGGACGCACGTTAGCATCCAGCCTTTTGTTTTTAGGAGAACCTCATTCAAGACATTTACCGCCGCATACGTTGCATATCGGATTTTCATCACTCCGCAATTTCCTTGCTTCAGAAGCCAAAATCGACGTCCTGATTCCGGAAACATTACGTAGCTGATGACAACATCTGCAGTCCACCAGACGATAGACGAGCCGTGTTTTTAGCATAGGATCTTTATTAAGATCCTTATTAAGACTTACATCTTCTGTCATTTTTTCCCCTGCTCCATTTGTTAAGATTACTCTTTCTCCGGGACGGGATCATACCCGCCGGCATTCCACGGATGACAGCGTAAGATGCGCCTGCCTCCGAACCAACTGCCTCGTAGCACGCCATAGCGCTCTATGGCGGTATAAGTATAACTGCTGCACGTCGGATAAAAACGACAAAAGCGCTCTCCGAAGACCTTGCCCAGAAACCCGTGCTCGAGTGAGAGGGTTTTCTGATACAATCGTATGAGCAACAGTATGGACCACTTGAGCATTTTCAAAGTATAACGGGTTTGACGCCGATGGGCAAATCCCATCGCATGACTTTGTCAATCAGATATTTTATTGGTATACTGAGAAAAAAACAGATGCACATCATCGAACACAAAAAAATAATCTGGATCGATTTTGAAGATCCGCAGAAGGATGATATCACCTATCTGCAAGAAAACTTCAACATCCATCCGCTGGCGATCGAGGAGCTCGTCACGCCGACCTATCAGCCCAAAGTCGTCCAGTACGACAGCTGCCTGTTCCTTTCCATCCATATCCCCCTCTTCGACGTGGAGCATCGGACGACCTACGGCGGCGAACTTGATATCATCCTCACCAAGGGCCACCTCATCACGAGCCACCGGCAAAGCATCTACCAGTTGACCAAATTTTTCGAAGATTTGGAAAGAAGCCAGGGGAAAAGGAGGACCTATCTCGAGGAAACCCCCGCTCACCTGCTCTACAGCCTGATAGAGATTCTCGTCAATTCCTGTTTTCCGCGTCTCGACCACATCAACAAAAAACTCGATTTCATCGAAACCCAGGTATTCGCGGAGAAAGAGAAAGAGATGGTATTCGAGATCTCCGTCCTGAAACGAGACATTCTCAATTTCCGACGGACACTGAAACCCCAGCGATCCATCATCGAGTCCATTATCAACAAAGAACATCCGTTTATTCCGATCGAAACGAAAATTTACTTCCAGGACCTGATCGGCACCAATATCCGGCTCTGGAACATTCTGGAGAGTCAGAAAGAAACCATCGAAGCCCTCGAAGCGACGAACAATTCACTCCTCTCCAACAAGCTCGACCTGACGATGAAAGTGCTCACTATATTTTCGGCCGTTCTCTTGCCGATGACCGTCTACTCGAATATGCTCGCGATGAGCGCGCAGATTCCTTTCGGTCACAGCCCCTACGCCTTTTGGATCCACACGGGATTTATGATACTGCTTTCCCTTTTCACGATGACGATTTTCAAAATCAAGAAATGGCTGTAGCCAAAAAACAATTAACAGAAAACAGTCAATAAATAACAAAAACCAACATTCTTGTCTCCGTTAACTGTTAATTGTTGTCTGTTAGCTGATATGAAATTCTACAATACGCTCACAAAATCCAAAGAGACATTCACTCCGCTCCATCCAGGAAAAGTAGGGATGTACGTCTGCGGTCCGACCGTGTATGACTACATCCATATCGGCAATATCCGCGCGTACGTGTTCGCTGATACGCTCCGTCGCGTGCTCGAAGACGCGGGCTACGAAGTACGCCTTATCAAAAACATCACCGACGTCGGTCATATGACGGCGGATGATATCGGTCAGGGCGACAGCGGCGAAGACAAAATCGCCAAAAAAGCCAAAACTGAACGAAAAACCCCTCAGGAAATAGCCCTTTTTTTCGAGGAATACTTCCACCAGACAGAGCAAGCGGTGAACATCCTCCCCGCCCACTATTTCCCCCGCGCCACGGCGCACATCCCGCAGATGATCACTCTCATAAGCGAGCTCATCGCGCGCGGTCACGCCTACGAGAAAAATGGCAATGTTTTTCTCGACGTGACGACATTCCCCGAATATGGCAGGCTCTCCGGCAACACACTGACCAGCCTGAAAGTCGGCGCACGTCTCGAAGAGCATCCGGACAAAAGAAACCCGTGGGATTTCGCGCTCTGGCTCAAAGCTCCTCTGGGTCATTTGATGCATTGGTCCTCACCGTGGGGCGAAGGCTACCCCGGCTGGCACATCGAGTGTTCTGCGATGGCGATGGAATACCTCGGTGATACGCTCGACATCCATACTGGTGGCGAAGACAATATCTTTCCGCACCACGAAGCGGAAATCGTCCAGTCTGAGGGTGTGACCGAGAAACCCTTTGTGCGCTACTTCCTCCATACCCGCCATATTCTCGTCGATGGAGCAAAAATGTCCAAGTCCAAAGGCAATTTCTACACACTGGAAGATATCATCGCCCACGGTTTCGATCCGATGGATCTGCGCCTCCTCTTCTTGAACTCGCATTATCGCAGTCAGATGAACTTCACGTGGGAATCTCTCGAACAGGCGAAGAAAAACAAAGAAACATTTTTCGGCGCCGTCAGACGCGCGCAGAACCTTGCCGATAACGTTCCAAAACTTGAAAAGGCTTTTGACGGCAGCGATTTCTTGGAACGCATAGAGGAGGCGATCCGTGACGATCTAAACACGCCGGAAGCCTTGGCTGTGACCTTTGAATGTGTCAAAAAAATAAACACCCTCCTTGATGCAGGAGTACCGGTAGACAAAGACGCGCTCGCAAACTTTTTTGAAACCGTCTTCTTCGTCTTCGGACTCACCTACGAAGAGAACGAGGTGCCGGAAGCCGTTACTTTGCTGGCAGAAAAACGAGTAGCAGCACGGGCAGCCAAAGACTTTGCCGAGTCCGATCGTTTGCGTGGGGAAATCGAACACCAAGGCTACAGAATCGAAGACGCTGGCGCTGACTACCAGCTCAAAAAAATCTAGCAAAAAAAAATATAAAACGGGTGGCGATGATTCTCGCGACCCGTTTTGTTGAGAAAAAATCCGGCTATTTTTCGTAGTATCTGATAATCAGACCTATGCGACCATCTTCGAAAGTTTCTCTCAAAACCTCTTCGATATGGTAAAATAGACCTTGTTCTTTCTGCCATGTCCTGAGAAAAGCCTCAGTATGGCGAGTGCTACCGAAACACCTTTCTTCCTTTATGTGCACCGGTGTAATGATGATGGGATCTTCCCTCCTCATAACCATCTTTTTTTCCTTCTGATTTTGGTCAAAACGTATGACCGACTTTAAGGAACCACTCCTTTATATTCATTATACACTATAATTTTATTTCTGTCAATAGAGAGTATACTGGTTGAATTCTCACCCGTCTCGCTGTATACTGGACTCTATGGCAAACAAGACCGAACACCTTCGCGTGCCTCCGCACAATCTCGAAGCCGAAACATCCGTTCTCGGCTCTTTGATGTTGGACAAAGACGCGGTCATCAAAGTGGCCGATCTTCTCAAAGTCGGTGATTTCTACAAAGACGATCACAATCTGATCTACGAGACGATGCTTGCCCTCTACGAAGACCGCGAACCGATCGACGTCCTGTCGCTCGCCAACAAGCTCGAAGAGAAAGGTCAGCTCGAACGCGTCGGCGGGTCGAGCTATCTCGCGTCACTCGTCAATTCCGTTCCTTCCGCCACCAACGTCGCTCACTATGCCAAAGTGGTGCAGAAAAAAGTCCTCCTGCGCCGACTCATCAGCGCGGCGAGCGAAATCGTCGAGATGGGCTATGACGAATCCGAAGATGTCCAGAAACTCCTCGATGAAGCCGAACAAAAAGTATTCGCCGTCTCGCAAAAATATATCAAACAAGATTTCATCCCCATTAAGTCTATCCTCGAACTGGCATTCAACCGCATCGATGAACTCCACAAAAGCGATCACACCTTTCGTGGCGTCCAGACTTTTTTCCCGGACCTCGACGACCTCTTGGCAGGACTCCAGAAATCCGATCTTCTGATCCTTGCCGCCCGTCCGTCGATCGGCAAGACCACCTTCGCTCTCGATATCGCACGCCAAGTCGGCGTCCACGGAAAAGTGCCGGTGGGTATTTTCTCCCTCGAAATGGGTGCCGATCAGCTCGTGGATCGGATGATTGCCGGGCAGGCCGGTGTCGATCTCTGGAAACTCCGCACTGGGAAACTCTCGAGCGAGGGTCCGGACAATGACTTTGAACGTATTTCAGACGCGATGGGCGTGCTTTCGGAAGCGCCGATCTTCATCGACGATTCCGGCTCGCTCAACATACTCGAAATGCGGACGATGGCACGCCGGCTACAGGCCGAACACAACCTCGGTCTCATCATCGTCGACTATCTCCAGCTGATGGAAGGACGAAGTAGCAAAGGCAGCGACAACCGCGTCCAAGAAATATCCGAAATCTCCCGCGGACTGAAACAACTCGCTCGCGAACTCAATATTCCCGTCATAGCGCTCTCTCAGCTCTCGCGTGCGGTCGAATCCCGCCAAGATCAGATACCGAAACTTTCCGATCTCCGTGAGTCCGGCTCAATCGAACAAGATGCCGACGTCGTGATGTTTCTCTACCGCGAGGACCGCGTCAAGCCGGATACTCCTAACAAAAACATCGCCGATGTCATCATCGCCAAACACCGAAACGGCCCCGTGGGAAAAGTCCAGCTCTACTTCGACGAAAACTCCACAACCTTCAAATCACTCGAAAAGATCCACTCTTGAAATTTTCAATGTACGAATTTTCAATTTTCAAAAAATGTTACAATTTTTTAATTTGAAAATTTTGAAATTCAGTCATTGGAAATTGTTTAGAAATTAGAAATTGGCAATTAGAAATTTCCTCATTATGCATTACCCTAAAGTCTTCCAATCGCTCATCGCGCATTTTGCCTCTCTTCCCTCAGTCGGGCCGAAGATGGCCGAGCGCGTCGTACTGTATCTTTTCAAACAGGACGAGGAGAAACTCCAAAGCTTCGCTGAAAGTCTCGAGGCGCTCCACCACCTGAAAAGCTGCCGGCGCTGTTTTCATATCGCCGAAAGCGAACTCTGCCATATCTGCGCGGATACCAAACGCTTCACTGAAACGCTCTGCGTCGTCGAAGAACCGCTTGATGTCATCGCCATCGAGCGCACGGGATCATACCAAGGACTCTACCACGTCATCGGTGGACTGATTGAAAGCGGGCGAAACGACAACAGTCACACCCTCCGCATCGCCGAACTTCTCAAACGCGTCGAGGATGAATCCATCAAAGAAGTCATCCTCGCCACCAATCCGACGACCGAGGGCGACCTGACGGCACTCTACCTCAAAAAGAAACTCGAACCCTACAAAATAAAGATCACGCGTATCGGTCGCGGAATGGCAACCGGCGGCGACATCGAATATGCCGACGATCTGACCCTCATCGCTTCCTTGACAAATCGCAAAGAACTGGTATAATGGCAGTAGTTTCCCTCAACCAAATACTTGGAGGAAAAAGCGTGATGCCAGACGAAAAAATTGTTCCTTTTCCCCGGCAAGTAATAGGGAAAAAGTCTCGCGTAATTTCTTTGGAGTTTCAAAGGGGAAACAATATCATCCGTTCCCCCCGGATTCTCTCAAGAAGGGACACCACCTCTTTCACGATTACCAATGAGGACGAAGCGTCGGTAATCGTAAGGTTTTTTCGTGAGCATACGTCTGACAAACCATCAGACAAACCTTAACCCCCGGAAGCAGACACTGCTCCGGGGTACTTTTTTTATTACCGAACAAAGTGCCGGTACAATCGGGTGCATACGCATTATAACCGTGGGGATTGACAGAAAAAGGCTGCGGAATGTTTTTTAGGGAACCATTGGGCGAAGTCTACTTCGGACGGGTTCATCTAAAAACTTTTGCTGTCTTTTTCTGCTTTTTATTACTTAGGTTCAAAAAACAGCACCGCCTTGGCGGTGCTGTTTTTGTTGGTTCTAACGTGTCTTACTTCACAGAAATCTTGGTAATCTCGACTTCAGTATAGGACTGTCGATGACCATAATGGACGAGGTAGCGTTTTTTCGGCTTGTACTTGATACCGGTGACTTTTTTGGCACGATCCTGTACCAGCACCTTGCCTTCGACCAGAGCGGCTTCCAGTACCGGCGTGCCGATATGCACCTCCTTGTCATCACCGATAAAGAGCGTCTCAAATTTCACGGTTCCCCCGATTTCGTCGGTCAGTTTCTCTATCTTGATCTTCTGTCCGAGAGATACCTTGTACTGCTTTCCGCCAGTCCTGATAATTGCCAACATATTCGATAAATAAGCCATTTATATACCTACATACTCTACACTCTTTCTCGAAAACTGTCAAACAGCAATTCTTACATTCCATTCCGATAGGCAATGATTCAGCCACCAAAAGAATTTTTTGGCGGTTGAATTGAGATGAGTAACAGTACACTTCAGATGAAGATTGAGGATTGATAACCTCCTGCTCCGGTTACCAGCATCTTCCTGACTTACGCTAACGTCGCCTTGATCCTCCGGACACCGGCAGATGTTGCCTCTTCTTTGATAATTTTGAATGTACCAGTAATGGCTGTTGTATCAGCGACGTGCGGACCACCGCACAATTCTTGGGAATACACGCTGCCATCAGTGGCGCGGACAGTGTAGACGTTTACGACATCGGGATACTTTTCCCAGAAGCTCCCCTCCACGCCGGCTTTCTTGGCTTCATCTTTCGGCATCTGTTCAATCGTTACGCTGCATCCTTTGGCGATGGCTTCGTTGACATACGCCTCCACCTGGTCCAAGACTTCCCGCGGCACTTTCTCTGGATAGGTAAAATCAAAACGCGTTCGTTCTGCAGTGATATTCGATCCGGCCTGATGCACACTGTCACCCAGATATTTGCGCAGTCCGGCAAGCATCAGATGCGTGGCAGTGTGGAGCATCACCGTCTGTTCTCCCGCATCCGCCAATCCTCCCTTGAACTTCTGCTCGGCGCCTGTTCGCGAAAGCTTCTGATGCTTGAGCATTTCCTTGTGAAATTCTACTGCATCAATGGCAATACCCTTCTCTTTTGCGAGCTCCAGAGTCAATTCAAAGGGAAAGCCGTATGTGGAAAACAGGAGAAAGGCATCCTGTCCGGTGAGGCTCCCACCGATCTGGCGCCGTTCTAGTTCCCGCATCCCCCGCACCAGTGTCTCACGAAATTTTTTTTCCTCATTATCGATGACCGATACGATCATATCCTGCCTGAGACGCAAGTACGGATATGCCTCAGCATACTGTCCGGTGACAGCCTCAACACACAAAGACAATGACTGTGGCGCGATACCGAGCGTATCCGCAAAACGAATCGCGCGCCGGAGCAAACGTCGCAAGACATACCCCTGATCGGTATTGGATGGCGAGACGCCGTCAGCAATCAGAAAAACACTGGCGCGGATATGGTCCAAGAGTATGCGGAAGGCATACGTGTCGTTCGGATCAACCCCATAACGCTTGCCGGAAAGCGTCTCCACTTTCTCTCGAAGCGTATCAAATATATCACCAAGAAAGATATCGGGATTATCCTGCACCGCCGCCATCAGACGCTCCAATCCCCCGCCGAAATCGACATTTTTCTGTACCAGTTTCTCGAAACCGTCTTCGGTTTTCCGGTATTCCATAAAAACATTGTTGCCGATCTCCATAAATCGGCCGCAATCGCAGTTGACATGACAAGGATCATTTTTCCATACTGATTGCTCATGCAGACCATATGTCGCTCCAAAATCCCAAAACATCTCCGTATCCGGACCACCGGGCTCGCCCAGAGGCATATTGCCCGGCACTCCGGCGCGACTCCACCAATTTTTCTTTTCTGAATAATAAAAAATATGCTCGCCGGTGCGGATGCCGTCTGTTTCCGGATGTTCTCCGATCTTCGCCTCTACGCCCTTTTCCGCAAACAGTTTTTGCCACAACTCTGCGGACTGGACGTCCTTAGGTATGCCGAGCACGACATTGCCTTGAAAACACGTGAAATACAGCCGCTTGGGATCAAGCCCTATTTTTTCAGTCAAGAATTTCCACATCCAAACAATCTGCTCTTCTTTGAAATAATTGCCAAACGACCAATTGCCGAGCATCTCAAAAAATGTCGTATGGCGGTTATCACCGACTTCCTCGATATCTTGGGCGCGAAAACATTTCTGCGAATCCGCAATACGGGTTCCCAGCGGATGCTTTTCACCAAGAAGATATGGTAGAATCGGCTGCATTCCGGATCCGGTAAAGAGAGTCGTCGGATCATTTTCCGGCAGAAGCGGAGCCGAAGGTATGAGAGCATGCTCCTTTTTCTGAAAAAAATCCAAATAAGCCTTTCTGATGTCGTTACTCTCCATAGCGTTCCTCTCCTTGACTGGTTAACTGCGTCTCAACTTTTTCTCTATTGCTTCGTATTCATGATGACCAATAGTGAAATCATCCGCAAAAATCGACTTCAATGTTTCGATAGCATGGTCGATGTCAGTCTCACCACGACTGTATTGTCTGGCAAGGGCATTCACTTTTGACGCCCTTGAACCGGAAAGATTCACTCCTTTTGCCTGAATGGTGGAATGGATGATTCTCACGAACGTATCTTGAGTCATATTGCCTGATATTTTTACAGCGTATCAATCTGCTTTTTGGTGTGCGCTATCGCCTCTTCCGCCAGCTCGATCTCCCTCGTAAGCGAACGCTCCAGCGCTTCCTTTTCCGCTACATCTTTTTGAAGATGAGAGAGCTCCGTCTTCAGACGGCGGATTTCGGCTACGAGATCGACGTGCTTGCGTGCGAGACGGCCATGGTCTGACTGCAAACCAAACAGCTCCGTCTGCAAGCGACGCGACTGCGTCTGACGATGGGATATCTCTTCGGGTGTCAGGTTATTTTTCATACGCCCTTCTTTCTCCTGTTCTGAAAAGAAATAATACCAGAAGAATACCTTTCAAACAAGGGTCGACTCACTCGACTGCTTCCCCGGGTTCTACAAGAATCATCACCCGGTCTTCGGCAGACGGGACGCTCCGTACAAACCACTCCGGATGAAAGATCACGCTGATTTTCTTCACGGCCGGAAAAGCATTGAGAACTTCTTGGATAGCGTCTTCACTCTGACCGAGGAGCGCTTTTTTCAAAGCATCGCGATCGATATCAGATTCCATTGTGACCAGTGCGTGTGCCCGAAGACGCAGAGTCGCTTCGGAAAAGTTGGCGACCGATTCGCTATAGGTGATGCTGGATGATACCGGCTTCAAGGTTATCCCCTGCATATCTTTCTTGATCATATTCTCGACTTTCTCACGAACCGCCTTTTCTGAAAAAACAAAAGCGCGAACCTTGAAAGTATTTTTGTACTCAAACGAGTTGAGAGCGGTGCCGATCTCTGGAAGAGAAACGGGAGACAGAGACATGATATCAATCTGTTCATCAAGTATCTTTTCGTCAGGACTGATTCCGCTCCGCATTTCATTCAGAAATGTTTCTTTCGCTTTTTCTTTGGCTTCACGTTCCACCGTATCGAGGTCGACTCTGGCGACGACGGTCACATCAGAAGTGCCGGCATCCCCGCCGCCAACCATAGCTTTCGTCGATTTTGCTGAAAAAGCGGCATATTTCGGGTTACCTTTGAAACCGGGGATAGTGAACGTCGTCGGATCAAGATTATACGCTTCTCCTGATTGATCGGCGATGACGGTCGTTTCGATGACACCAGCTTCTTGCTTGCCGTTAGTATTCGTCATGCCCGGGACGGTCACACCGTTCACCAGACGAAAGAGCTTGCCATCCGCGGCCTCCAAACGAGTAGTAGCGATGAGCGGCTGGGGATCAGTACTGAAATTATTATAAATAATCACCGACCCGCGGGCTTTCTGATTGACACCACCGGATTTTCCGGTAGTCGTAGCTGTCAGGATCGTTTCTATATCTTTCTCAAGCACACGCACAGCGATAATCGCGTCATCCGAACCGGAGGCATCGGCAACGCGCCCCGTCATTTCGACGTCAGTCGGCTGTACGACGGTATACGGTATTACATGCACTTCAGCTTTCGGAAGAAAGATAAACAACATCACCCCGATAAGTGATAAAAGCGATACGCCGCCCAAAACGAAAAAAATGGTATGTGCTTTCTTACCGGTAATTGATACGTTTTTCTCTCTCGGCTTTTCTTCCGGAAGCGCTGGCGCCGGCATCGAACGCGTACCATTGTAGAAATTCTTGAGCCGATTATTGCGTTCATCATCTCCGGCAGATTTTGATTGGAAGGATGGCGCCGGTGAGACTGCCGACCGAAAAGTTGGCGCCGGAGAAAAAACTTGTGCCGACTGGAGAGGAATATCCATCCTATTGGGTACAGGTGCGGGTGTCTCCTCCAGACGCTTGGAATTGAGACTGGTGAGCTTGTCCGGGGTGGCATTGCGGACACGTAACATCGTCTGCTCCGTTTCTCGAGAGAGTTGAGGGGAAGCCTTGGGAATACTACTGGCCGAGGCGGATACGGTGCTCCCTTGGGAAGCATAGAAATCAGCGCTGCCGATAGCGTCGGAGCGTGGCATCTCGGGAGGCGTTTCCACCGAAAGAGGGACTACCGGTGCGAGAGCGCCCTGATGAGCGGTTAACTCCAAGTGAGTTTCTTTGCGGGAAAAATCCTCAGAATAGTTTTCTGTCGCCACTCCGGCTTTTTCGGCCAACATCCTGCCCATCTCATCCTGACTGACAATGATAATCTTTTTCCCC
>JAHFOM010000051.1 GCA_023261685.1 Candidatus Moraniibacteriota bacterium
TTCAAGAAATTTATCGCAGATAAACTGGCTTAGCTGAACTATGAAAATCCTGTTTCTCAACTATGAAGATCCCGAGCTCGCCTCGCGGATGAAAGAACGCGTGATCGTTGACGGCAGGAACATCTTCGAACGACGCGAAGCGGAAGTGGAAGGATTCACTTATTTCGGCATCGGGGCGTAGTCATACGCCCCTTTTTTTATGGTATGATTGCAGTATTCTAAAAAATAACACGGGAGCCATGTTTTCTCAGAAGGGAAAGTATTTCTCAAAATTTTTTTTCACTATATTCATTTCACTTCAGATTATTATTTGGATTGGAGTATCCGTTGGTGGGATTTTCAGTATGATAGCTTTTCAGATTATGTTTGTTCCCTTACTTCCATTTGTTCTAACCGGTTGGAGGATTTTTAATCCTGATGCATATCCAACTTTTTTTGGGTGGATATTACTTATTATTTTGCATTTGATTTTTTCTTACTATGTTGCGTCAATTGCATCACCACTCATGGAAGGATTTTTAAGAAAAAAGAAGAATGGTTCAAAATAGCCCTAACTGTTTGATTATTTTTTGTGATAAAATAAAGAAGTAAATTATTAACTATAAAGGTATGTTTTCAACTACCATATTTGACGCCTATATTTTGGGTTTCTTAGTAGTAGTGGCTGTCATCGTCTCCTTGGTAACCTTGTCAGTTTCCAAAAATAAAAAGTTGAGTTTTATCGTTCTATCCTGTGGATTAAATGGGGCTTTTTTTCTGATCGCCTTTTTTGGTTCTGGAGTATTCTTTATATATGACACCTTATGGCTCGCTCAATTTTCTCTTTTCATCTGGCCCATCGTCAATATTGTTCTTATCACGCAGTATTCCAAACAATCAAAGAAATAGTATGCTGAAAAAACTCCTTGCACTCGTTCTTGTTGTCAGTGTTTTTCTCTCTCCTTTCCCTTCATACTCCTCTTTCGCTGCGGATGGATTCGAAGAGATCCTCGGCTACACGGAATGGTCGGGAGAGAAGATCATCGACGGTACAGTATATATCGATCCGCTGGCCACCCTCGTAATCAAGAAGGGAACCGTGGTTACTTTCCGCAATTGGTCGGTGATGGATATCCAGGGGAAGCTCCGCATCGAGGGTACCGTCAAAGAACCGGTTATCCTGCAAAAAGACAGCAATCTGCCTGATACGATGTACTCGCTCCAGATATCCAACCAAGGCGAGGTGATGATACGCAATACCGATATCAGCGGTGGTGGTTCAGTCGCCTATCAGGTCTACAACAAGAAACAAAATATATTTTTCAATACCGCCAATGCAGGATCCTATACGGGTGTCATCCATTGGCAAGGGGGCAAGTCTTTTGTCGCGGAAAATGTTGCGTTCCATGACAATATAGCAGCGGTATACATAGAGAATCAGTCTCCTGCCACCAAGATTCAAGTCCATAGGTCAAGGTTCCTGAATAACGAATATGATGTCCTCAATGTCAGTACTGGTTCTGTCGATTTCCGGTATAACTGGTGGGGTGATGCCAGCGGACCGCAAAAGAGGTGCACCACCTGCTCAACCTATGAAAAAATCAGCAGCACGGCGGATATCGCTGATTGGGCAAAAGAGGAATATACCAAGGATCCGGTCCTTGTAGTGCCCGGTGTTTTGGGATCAGCCAAGAAATATGGCAACTGGGTGCTTGACCCGTATCTTCACGCGTACGATAATTTGTATAATTCCTTGGTGAGCAATGGTTATACGCCGGAGCAGAATCTTTTCTTTTTTGCGTATGAGTGGCGGAATAGCAACCAAGAGAGTGCACGGGCATTGAAACAGAAAATTGCAGACATCAAAGCACAAGCGCATTGGCCGAAAGTAGATATCGTCGCTCATTCGATGGGTGGATTAGTGGCGCGCCAGTATGAAGAATCGGCTGAATATGTCGATGATATTGACCAACTCATAACTATCGGGACGCCACAAAACGGCTCTCCTGAAAGCTATGCGACTTGGGAGGGTGGAGAATTATTAGATTTTACTGGCTTTATCTTAAAATCCATCCTCAAACAGGAAGCCGAAGAACAAGGCTTCAATAATCTGTTTGATTATATCCGCAAGCGACCCGTCAGCTCCATTCAAGAATTGTTGCCCGTGTATAGCTATCTCTATGACATAGACGCGGATATGCAACTGCGGGAGTATCCACATAATTACCCAAGAAATAACTTCTTAGAGGCATTGAATAATCCAGTATCAGTGGAAAAATTACAAAAAGTTGAATTGACCAAAATAGTTGGGTTATTAGATTATGACAAGAGTACCCGAACCGGTTTTGAAGTGATTGACGCCAGTATGGGTGATTTCTGGGAACATGGATACCCACTTGGTTTTGAGATACCTGTCCTGAGAGAACAACACATCAGAAGAGGATTGGGAGATATTACAGTTCCTCTTGACTCAGCTCGCAGTGAGAATATCCCAGCGGAGTACCTCATCGCATTGAATGCCGCTCATACCGATCTCCCGACTGAGGCGCAAAAAGAGGTATTTCATACCTTGACCGGCAGGTTACCCTCCAAAGAAGTACGGAAAAGTTTGGTGACAAATATGTTGATGATATCGGTTTATTCCCCAGTAGATATTCAGGTGATTTCACCTTCCAACAAACGTGTTGGCAAAAATTTTGAAGGCGATGGAGCAATATATGACCAAATCCCCGGCGCGTATTACACCGGCTACGATACCCAAAACGAATTCATCACCATTCCCAACCCGGAAGACGGAGAGTATACGATCCTGACCCAAGGCACGGGAGCGGGGGAATATCGTATCGAAGCGGTGAAGATCACGGAAGGAACGACTCCGACCGATGATGCCAAAGAATCTCTGGTGACCTTTACGGGTACCGCTTCACCCGATGTGACGGAAGAAAAGAAAATCGAATTGCTTCCGGATGATACGGTGGTGTCAAAAGAAGACCAAGACAGCCTCCCTCCAACGACAGACATCTCGCTGTCCGGCACGCAAGGCACGAACGGATGGTACATTGGCGATGTGACCATAACACTCTTCGCTCAAGACAATGAAAACGGCAGTGGTGTTGAAAAAACAGAATATTCCATCGATAATGGTGCGACGTGGAGTGTCTACACCGAGTCATTGACTCGCTCTCAAGAGGGAATAACCACTCTTCAATATTTCTCTACGGACAAACAAGGGAATCGCGAAGCAGCCAAAACACTGAGCGTGAAAATAGACAAGACGGCTCCCGAAGCGAAGATGGTGTTTGATCCGGACACGGAGCGACTCGTTATCACCGGAACGGACAATATCTCGCAGACCGTTTCCGTCAAGACGATCGAGTTGCGCTCCTCTCCCTGGATGGGATTTGAGAATAGCTTTTCCTGGTTGCAAAATCCATTCCAAAAGAAACTCACGACGACGACCCTGCTCGATGAAGCCGGACACAAGACACAAATCACTTTTGAGAATCGGAAAAAGAGCCCGAAATATCGTATTGACATCAGGCTTCAGTCCCTTTCCTATGACGGCGTGAATACTCCTCTCCCCGAAACATCCTTACGATATCAGTGGCAACGGGACTCGAAAAAACAATATCGCTCCTTTATCGCATATATCGATACCGATACGGAATCTCTTGTCTCTCACTACAGTCCGAAATACGATGAGACACTCATCACAAAACAACCAAAGGGGTCAGATACCTCCTCTATGACAAAAGAAAAACTGCCAGGGATGATTGTTCCTGGTATACTGACAGAGCAAGGGAAGATCCACCCGGTATATTGATTGTCCTGTATGCGGAGAGGTTTGTTTTTTGATTGTGGAAATGGTGGAAATGCTGGTACAATAGGGGAGAGGTACAAAAAAAGCCCTCAATAGGGGCTAAATCCAGACAATAATTTTTTGCACTCTACCCGTATTATACACCTTTTAAGATAAAAAGTCAATACTACCAAACTACACCACAATGAAAATCCTCTTTCTCAATTATGAATACCCGCCGCTCGGGGGCGGGGCGGGGGTGGCGACGGAAGCCTTGCTTAAGGAATGGGCTACCCATTCGACAGGCTCAGGGCCTACGGAGTCTCCAGATATCGAAGTGCATCTGGTGACGGCGGCTATCGGCAACTCCATCGAACACATCCGCATCGGGGACAACGTGCATATCCATCGCCTACCGATCGGCAAGGATTCGCGCAAACTCCACTCCCAGTCGCTCTGGGATATTTCCGTCTATACCCTGAAGGCTTGGTTCTTTCTCCAGACACTGCTCCGCGACGAAAGCAAAAAACAGCCGTTTGATGTGACGCTGGCATTTTTCACCGTACCGTGTGGCTTCATTGCCTATCTCCTTAAACTCTTTTACCGTATCCCATACATCATCTCGCTTCGCGGTGCGGATGTACCCGGCTTCAGTGAGAAGTATGATACCTTTTATCTCTTCGCCAAGCCGCTGGTGTGGTTCCTCTGGAAGCGGGCGGAAAGCGTGATTCCCAATAGCGCTGGTATCCGAGAATTGGCGCTCCGGACGAACCCAGAGCAACCGATGGAAATCATCGAGAACGGCGTCGATATCGCTACATTTTATCCGAAAGAAGGAGAGAAGTCCTTTGCGCCGATAATCTTTCTCTCCACGTCGCGCCTGACCCCGCGCAAGGGCATCCATCTCCTCATCGAGGCGTTCGCACTCGCGGTCAAGCACGCCACCGTGCCAATCGAGCTTCACCTCATCGGAGAGGGTGAGCAGAAGCCAATACTTGAAGCGCGGGTAGAGGAGCTCGGGATCGGGGATCAGGTGAAATTCTTCGGACGCGTGGAGCACTCTTCGCTCCCGCAGTTTTATCAGCGAGCGCACGTGTTTGTCTTGCCGTCGAAAAACGAAGGGATGAGCAACGCCGCGCTCGAAGCGCTGGCATCCGGTCTCCCGCTCGTGGTGTCCGCTACGGGGGGGATGGAGGAACTCGTCACGGACGGAGCAAACGGATTTTTCATCGACCCTGAATTGACGGCGCCGTTTGCGGAGACATTGGTCAGTCTGGCACAACATCAGGAAAGCCTCATCACATTCGGCAAAGAAAGCCGGCGACGGGCGGAGCTCCGTAGCTGGGACACGGTAGCCGGAAAGTTTCAGAATGTTTTGGCGGCGGCGATACGGAAATAATGTATACACCGAAGACGTATGAAAAAAACACTGTTTCTCGGCGCGAAAATTATCGTGAGCGTCGGGCTGGTCTTGTGGCTGGTCGAGCGAGTTGATTGGCAGGGCGTGAGCCAGCAGGTATACAACATATCGCTGCCGTTTCTTTTCGCCTACATTTTTTTGCAATTGGTCGGTACGGTTATCTCGGCACGGAAATGGCAGGTGATCGCGAGCTTCAAGAATCTGCACTTCACCGTGAAAGAAGGTTTTTTCG
>JAHFOM010000052.1 GCA_023261685.1 Candidatus Moraniibacteriota bacterium
TGCATAATCGGTGGGTAAAAGTTGGAGTCATTCAAGACAGAGGAGACACGGAGAAAGATTTCAGAAGTTTTTTAGGGAACCATGTGGCGAGATTGTTTCAATCTCGGGGCGGTTCATCTAAAAACTTCTGAAATCTTTCTCCTCTCAGACACGCTACACAAGAAGTCTTTCGACTACCCGCCGCACATCGTCTCCGGACGCCCGCCCGGCGACTTGTTTCATCACGACTCCCATCGCCTGACCCATCTGTGTCTTATCAGTCATTCCGGATGCTGTCAGTGTCGCTTTGACCAATGTCTCCAGCTCGGACTCCGGCATCGCTTGGGGCAGGTAGGCTTCCAGCAGACGCAGTTCGGAAGCCTCTTTTTCAGCGAGATCCTCCCGATTGCCCGTGCGGTACTGCTCGATGCTGTCTTTGCGCTGTTTCACCAGACGACGCAAAACATCTTCGATCTCAGTGTCAGAACATTCAGCGGCAGGTTTGCGTTTCTCAATCGCCATATTTTTTATGGCGCTTTGCAACAAGCGGAGCGTATCTCGCTTGAGTGTGTCGCCTGACTTCATCGCCTCTTTCAAATCACTCCCAATAGTTTCATAGAGATTCATACGCTTTCTTCCTGAGATGAATTATCTCCCCTATCATAGCAAACTCCACCTGAAATACAAATATGTACTATTCCTTGTAAAGCAAAACCAGCTCTCTATCAAAAAAATTCTGGGACCCATAAAATCTCCCAGCGGAGATTTTACTGACGAACTTTTTTCGATCCTGATTAAGAATCAGGAACCGTGCTCGAAAAAACTTCTATTTCCCTGAATTTTTGATAGAGAGCTGGTTTTAGAAAAACTAAAAAACCGCCCTGACATACTATCAAAGCGGTTTCTCTTGATCAGAAAAAGATCTACATCTTTTTCTTGATGTCGCGGAGGGCTTCATCGTCGAACTTGCCGAGCTTCTTCAGACGATTGATTTCTTTGCGAATCTTCACTTTGTACAGCGCTTCTTCGCGGCGCTTGATCCGACTCTGCTCCGGCTGATGAAAACGGGTTTTACGGACATGACGAAGGACACCGCTCTGCTGAACACGACGTGAAAAACGCCGAATCAGGCTTTCTGCGGTCTCTCGTTCTTTCTTGCGTACCTGTATCATACAAACAACCTCCTTTCTGAGAATCTCTTGAAAAAGATCCTACTTCCTCTTATGGGAATAAATGAAAAATACTCTTCTTATTGCCTATTCCGGGCGAATATTGTCCCCGAGCCGCACTCCTCCTATGAGATGAAGGTGCAGATGAGGCACTTCCTGTCCCCCATCTCTTCCGACCCGAATGAGCAGTTTATACCCTTTCTCTGAAATGTTCAAGTCTCGCGCAATATTCCGCGCTATCAGGAACATTTTCCCCACCAATACCGCATCTTCATCTTCCATGGTCGCGATATTGATAATCGGTTTCTTGGGAATAATCAAAACGTGTACCGGCGCCAGCGGATGGATATCATAAAACGCCAGGATCTCATCATCTTCGTAGATGAAATCTTTCGGGACTTCCTTCCGGATTATTTTCAAAAAAATATTGTCTTCCATACCCAGTGGTACTACTTTGAATAATTATACAAATCTTTTTTGTTTCATCAACCTCCTGCTTTTGAGACATCATTCAAATATTTTTTACATTTCTTGCTTGCCCTTTCAAAGTTGTCCCACCGGGCATATGCATACCGCTCATTACACTTTCAACTCCTGATTGGTCTTGAGAATCTTTTTGATAGCGTCCACGATACGCCCATTCGTCACCGTTTCCTGCGTCCCCGATATCATATCTTTCACGATGGCGGTTTCATCAAGCGCCTCCTTCTGTCCGACGATGACCGTCACTTCCACTCCCAGACGGTTGGCAACCCGCAACTGCGATTTCAAGCTGCCCCGCCCGAAGCTTTCCGCGATGAGAATGCCGTTTTTTTCCAACTCCGCGAACAGTTTCAAACTTTTTTTCTTCGCCATATCTCCCAGTTGAGCCAAAAATACTCTGGCTTTCGGCTCATTATAGGGTTTCACCTGCGTCCGCTTCATCTCGAGAATGATCCGATCGAGTCCCAGTCCGAAACCGATGGCGGGCGTCGACTCTCCGCCGAGCGATTGGATCAGTCCGTCATAGCGTCCGCCGCCGCCGAGCGAATATTTCTTGCCATCCTTGTCGGTTGACCAGATTTCAAACACCGTCTTGGTATAATAATTGAGCCCCCGCACCAAACGGGTATTGATAGTGTAGGGCAATTCCAATTCATCCAGATATTCCAGCAAACGCTTGAAATGATTACGGGATTCTTCATCGAGATAGTCAAGCGACTGAGGAGCGTGAGCAGTCAACTGGATGCATTTGTCTTCTTTGCAATCGAGCACGCGCATCGGACTCACTGTCAGACGATCGCGACAATTCTGACACAACTTATTCTTCTGCGCGTCGAGGTAGCGCACGAGGGCTTTCTCATAATCGCGGCGCGATTCCGGCACTCCGATACTGTTCACCTGAAACTCGATATTCCGGAGCCCTAGTTGCGAAACAACGCGGTATGCCAGCTGAATAGTCTGAGCATCGAGAATCGGATCACTTTCACCGAACATATCAAAATTTCCCTGCCAAAATTCCCGGTAGCGTCCTTCTTGCGGACGGTCATAACGGTACACCGGACCGACAGAAAAAAGCTTGACCGGCTTCGGTAGTACTCCCATCCCGTGCTCGATAAAGGCGCGCGCGATACCGGCAGTGAACTCCGGACGGAGCGATACCTTGTCACCGCCGCGTGTCGTAAACGTGTACATTTCCTTTTCAACGATGTCCGTCTCCGTGCCGATAGAACGCGTGAACAGATGCGTGAATTCGACGAGTGGCGTATCGATCCGCTGAAAACCATATTCCTGAGCCGAGTGCGTGAGCGTCTTTCTTACGCGCTCCCAGTACGGCTGCTCGTCCGGCAAGATGTCCCGCATTCCTCGCAGCGTCTGCAACAGCATCTCCTCCTGACTGACGCTCGGAGCGGATGTTTTTTTTGTCGCAATATTTTTCGTAGATGAAGCCTTCGTGGTGCCCGCTTTTTTCACCTCTGTCTTTTTGACACCTTTTCCATTCCCTGCGAGAGCCGATTTCTTTTGAGACATACGTTCGTTTTAAAAACTTACTAAGAAAATTCAGTACATTGAAAACCGCTCCGCCGGCCAGGCCCGCAAGAGAACACGTCCGATAATCCGGTTTTTATTGATAGGTCCGATAGAGCGCGAGTCATAACTCGCCATCCGGTTGTCGCCCATCACGAAATACTCGTCATCCTGCAGATCTTTGCGTGGCATATCCTGCGTAAATGTTCCGGGTCCGATGTAGGCACTCTCGTCCAAAACATATCCATCAGGGTGTATCTCATTATAAATAATGACTTTGCCGCGTAAAATCTCCACGCTTTCCCCCGGCAGACCGATGACCCGCTTGATAAAAAACTGTTCCGGATTCTTGGGATAACGGAATACGGTCACGTCCTGACGCTCGATATTCCTGAAAGCATCTACCGTAACACTGAAAGCATCAGAAAATCCCAGAGTCGTTTCCTTATAGCCGAATTCACTGACCACGAGATACTGCCCATCTTCGAAATTCGGCTCCATACTCGACCCCTGCACAAAAAACGGCTGGAACAAAAACACTCGAACAGGTATAATGATGACTACGGCAAGAAGAAACACCTTTCCCATTTCCAAAAGCAGTCCGCCGATGCCGAGATACTCTGCTTCTTCCTCTCCTCCGCCCATCGACACATCTGACTGATCGTTTTTCATCATATTATTTTCTATCCTGAATATTTTCCGCATAAAACATTGACATTCTAGCAGATCTCTGGCTCCATGGCAAGAGGGAAAAACCCCTCTCTGGAGCGGAAAATACAGTACCCACTATGGATAGCCTCCGCAAACCATCTGGTCCGAAACAAACCATCTTCTCTCAAAAAGAGCATCCTGTTTTCCATACCACTCTCCCTCCTCAGAGCCTACCTGACCGCTTTAGTCTTTCCGCAAAGAAACCGACCGTACCGAAAGCACGCAAATACTGGCGCGACATCCTGCTCTTTACAGCAGTACTGTTTTTTTTCGTCTCATCCGGCGTATTGATATTCTATTTTGTCAAAAGTCTTTCTGTGGGACACGCTATCCAACTCCGCAATGAAGCTCCCTCTTCACTCTTTGCCGATATGAAACAGCTGGCAATCTCGTATCTCAAAAACGAACACGCTTCCTTGCGCGGTGAAACAAGCGGCCGTATCAACATTCTTCTGCTTGGTCGGGCAGGCGAACACTATCCCGGGAAGAACCTCACCGATACGGTGATGATGATGAGCATCGATACGGCCAGCAAGAAAATTTCCCTGCTTTCCCTTCCGCGCGATCTGTATGCGCCTATTCCGGAAACGACACTGTATACAAAAATCAACAGCCTTTACCAATATGGACTGAGTCAGGATGAAGGTATCGAACCGCTCCGTACATCAATAACGGAGATTACCGGTCAACATATTGATTACTTTTTTGTCTTGGATTTTGACGGATTCGAAAAAGCAGTCGATGCGCTCGGAGGCATTGAGGTCGACGTGCTCCGTGATTTTTACGATCCGCGCTATCCGGGGAAAAATTACAGCTATGAGACATTTGAAATCAAAAAAGGCTGGCAGACTTTGGATGGCGCCACGGCCCTCAAGTACGTTCGCGAACGACACAATGATCCCGAGGGCGATTTCGGACGGGCGAAGCGACAGCAACAAGTCATCCAAGCTATCAAAGACAAGGCTTTTTCCGCCGGAACATTCCTCAATATTTTCACCGTCAATGCTCTCCTGGATGCCTTGGGTGAAAATGTCAAGACCGATATGCCCCTAAACGATATGGAGAGATTCCTCTCCCTCGCCAAGACCCTCGACACGGAGAACATTTCTTCCATCGTCATTGACGCATGGAAGAAAGAAAGTCTGCTCCGCGTTTCCCATATTCAAGTCGGTCCGATAGCTGCCTTTATTCTCGTGCCTCGCGTCGGCAACTGGAGCGAAATCCGCGATATCAGTGAAAATATTTTCCGGCTCGATGTCCTTGAAGCCCGCCAGAAAGAAATCGCCAGCGAACAACCGACAGTAACCCTCCTCTACGCTCCGAAGGACAGCCCTACCGCGGAAAAAATGCGCCGACTTATCAAAGAAGAACTCCATTTTTCGGAAGTTTCCCTCGCACCGCAAGACACATTGGAAAACCCGCTGAAACAGAGTATTATTATTGACAGGACTGGTCTGCGCAAACCATACAGTCTCGATGAGCTGATCAAAAAATTCACACTCGAAAAAAAGGACGATGTGTCCTTTGCTACCGCCGAGCAAGA
>JAHFOM010000053.1 GCA_023261685.1 Candidatus Moraniibacteriota bacterium
CCGATGATCGAGGATAATTTCTCCGCGTTCATTCAGATCGAGCAGGTCTTTGACAAATTCCGTATTCGGTACCATCCCGATTTCCACAAAGACGCCATTGAGATCAATCGTCTGTACTTCTCCTGTCTCTGTATTTTTTATACGAATACCCGAAACAGTATTCTCACCGACAATCTCTTGGGGCGTAGTGTGATATAAAACGCTCACTTTCGGCGAGTTGAGCACCTTGTCCTGCGTGACCTGATCACCCTTCACTTCTCCGGAACGCACGATGAGCACGATTTCATCCGCATACGGCAGGAGATCTTCCACGGCTTCGAGTCCGGCATTGCCACCGCCGACCACCGCCACTTTCTTCCCGCGAAAAAACGGCGCATCACAAGTAGAACAATATGCGACGCCTTTGCCATTCAATTTCTCTTCACCGGGTATACCGAGGTGCCGATGACGGCCGCCCGACGCGATGATGATCGTTTTGCTGGCGTATTCTTCACCGCTCTCGGTTTTGATTGTGTATCCACCCTCTGCCTCTGGCGTCACCCGTACAACCTTGGAATCTGTTTTAATCTCGATTCCCTCTTGCGCGCGCAGATGCTTCTCGAGCGCCTGCCCGAATTCCCAGCCGGCAATGGTTTCCGTACCGATCCAGTTCTCGATACTCGCCGAAACGACTGACTGGCTGTTGAAATTTTCCGTCAAAAACAATGTCTTCAGCTGTTTGCGGGCCGCGTACACACCGGCCGCGACACCTCCCGGACCCCCGCCTATTATTACCACGTCATACATATATTTTCATTGTTCAAAAATTACTCGACAGTACGACACTACACCGCCTTCTCTATCCGAACAGTATTACTCTGTACGCACTAAAACAAAAGTAACTCCCTGTCTCTGCTCTCCGACTCATCAGGGCTCTCAGTTGCCAAAAAAGGCAGCCCCCAATCAACGGCGGAGAAGCTCCCTTTTTTGAACACTGAGAGCCCTTCTTCAGACAAGGAGAGCAACCGTCAGGAACTTCTTTTGTTCAGTGCGTACTAGATTTCCATTAGAAAAACTCTCGGGGCTGCTCTTATTTTTTACCTTGATTCATAATTCCATATTCATAATTCATTTCTCATAGCCTGCCCCGATCCCGCATCGCTCGGACGACGCGCTCCACTGCCAATACGTATCCCGCCATCCGATAGGTGGTATTATAACGCTCTTGGTACAGGGCGACGGCACCAAATGCCCGACGCATCGCCTTTTCCAGCATAGCAAGAATCTCCTGTTCTTCCCAGTAGAAATTCGCGGCATTCTGTACTTGTTCATAATACGAGACCGTCACTCCGCCGACATTCGCCAATATATCCGGAACAACTATAACACCTCGTTCGAAAAGCTGCCCATCCGCCTCGGGAGTCACCGGCCCATTGGCGAGTTCTACGATATACTTGGCGCGCACCTCTCTTTGATTGCCGCTATGAATCGTGTTCTCCAATGCCGCCAACACCAAAATATCCGCCGGCACTGACAGGATCGCCTCGCTCGGCAATGCCTCACAACCGACACAATTCTTCAAGGCCCCCGTGACTTTCTTATGTTTGATGATTTCCGTCACATCCAATCCATCTTCTTTATACAGACTGGATTGGGAGTCGGCAACCGCGACCACCGCATATCCCGCATCTGCCAGTATCTGTGCCAGAAAACTTCCTCCGTTGCCGAATCCCTGAATAGCGACTGTCGTACCCTTGGAAAGATGATATTGACGGGTCAGCTCATCAATGACAAAAAAAGCTCCCTGTGCCGTCGCATACTCGCGCACCAGCGACCCACCGATGGAAAGCGGTTTACCGGTAATCACACCCGGCGCTTTTCTGCCGATGATCTCTTCATACTCATCCAGCATCCACCCCATAATTCGCGGATCGGTAGAGACATCTGGTGCCGGAATATCGATATCAGGTCCGATGAACGGCGCTAATGCGCGGATGTACGCGCGTGACAGTCTTTCCAATTCTCCACTTGAAAGCTTTTTCGGATCAACCGCCACTCCGCCTTTCGCGCCTCCAAGCGGGATATCCACCACGGCAGTTTTCCACGTCATCCATGCCGAAAGAGCTTTGACCTCATCAGCCGTAACGCTCGGATGAAAGCGGATACCACCCTTGAAAGGACCGCGAGCATCATTGTACTGGGAACGATAGCCGGTATAGACATTCACGGAACCGTCATCCATCTTAACTGACAGTGCTACTTCCACGACGCGCTTGGGATGCATCAGTTGTCTGATAGTCGTTTCATCAAGTTTCAGGATGTTCTGGACAGCTCGCAACTGCTGCTGAGCGCCTTCGAATACTGTAGCCATAAGAAAGATATGTGATAAAAAAGATGCTATCGGAGTGCCTGTACTGCGGTGCGGAATTGTTCGCCACGGTCGAATTCATTTTTGAAAATACCAAAGCTCGCAGCTCCCGGCGAGAGCAAAACGATGTCCCCCGGTTCCGCGCCCCGTGTCGCCGCCATCACCGCCTCTGCCATATCGGAAACGACGATAAATGAGTGACCACCCTCTGGTTGGGGCAAACGGGCTCTGAGTGCAGCTATGAGTTTTTCGGTTGCTTCTCCATTGAACAAAATCAATCCCTTGGAGTGTTTCAGAATTACCTCCGCCAGCGCATCGAACGCCAGACGCTTGTCGCTCCCTCCCGCAATCAAGATGACCGGTTTTACGAAAGAACGAAGGGCCGCGATCGTCGCCTCAGGAATCGTCGCCGCCGTGTCATTATAATACTCGACGCCGTTTTTTTCGGCAATGAATTCCAAACGGTGCGGAATACCGGAAAAATTTGCGATGCCGCTGACAATCTGTTTGGGAGTCAGTCCATACGCGAGCAGGGTCGCGACTGCCGCCAAAATATTAGCGACATTATGTTCCCCTTTGAGCCATATTTCGGCGAGTGTAAATAATTTTTTGATTTCACCGATGTGACGGATGCAGATATGCCCGTCCTCGATCCACACACCGTTCCCATCGATATCATTTCCCTCTGAAAACCAGACGACCGACCCCTTGGCATCCCCCGCCAGCGTCCGCACGACCATATCGTCAAAATTGGCAACAAGCGTATCTTTCACCTTCTGGAACAAAAAAATGTTTTTCTTGTCAGCCGTATACGCCTCCATCGTCTTGTAATAATTCAGATGGTCCGGGTAGATATTGGTCAGCACCGCCAGCGCCGGACTTTTTTTCAAACGCCCGAGTGAGGACAATCGCCATGACGAAAGCTCAAATACGACAACGCTTTCCGGCGTCACGTAGGACAGCATTCCAAGTACACCGGTCTGACCGATGCCGACTTTCACGACACGCTTCTTGGCCTGTTCCAAAATATGCGCGATAAGACTCGCGGTGGTGGTCTTGCCTTTGGTTCCGGTGACACCGATGATCGGCGCCTTGCACAGGGCGAAGAAGATGCTCGCGTCCATCTCTACCGGCACATTATGCTTTTCTGCCAGCCTCACATATTCATTGGTCCAAGGAATCACCGGATTTTTGATGACCATATCCACCCGCGTAAAATCCTCCGGTCGGTGCTGACCGAGGACAAAAGTCACGTTTTTGTACTTGGCGAGTTTCAGAAGTGCGGGAGCGAGCTCGACGCGACTCTTGATATCGGTCACGATAATCTCACGCGCTCCGTGCTCGGCGAGAAACTTCACCGTTCCGATTCCGCCCATATTCAAACCAAGTCCGAAGACCGTGATGCGCTTGCCCTTGAAAAAAGATGCCTGTAACATAATTCATTATACCACCCGTTACAAAAAATGTTGATCACAAGTACAAAAAATGGCCATCTACCCGTAATTCTGGGCAATTGAAGTTTTTTTGAGCACGGTTCCTGATTCTTAATCAGGATCAAAAAAAGTTCATCAGTAAAATCTCCGCTGGGAGATTTTATGGGCCCCAGAATTGCGGGTCGGGGCGGTTTTTGAAAACAAAGATTCACTCTCACCATTCAAGCCAGCCTTTTTTACGTTTCAAGACACGACCGAGGCGTTTTTGAGGAAGAAGCTGCCCCTCATCCAAAGCCAGTGACCCATTGATGATAAGCGAGGATATTCCGGTCGCATACTGATACGGGTCTTCCATCGTAGCGCAGTCGGCTATCGTCTCCGGCTGAAACACCACTATATCAGCGAAGTAACCCGGGAGCAAGAGCCCGCGCCGATCCAACCGAAACTGGGATGCTGGCTTGCCGGTCATCTTGTTCACTGCTTCTTCCCAGCTCAACACCTTTTGTTTACGTACGTACTCGGCGAACACCCTCGGAAATGTTCCGAAGTTACGCGGATGCACGAGCTCTCCGGTTTCCCTGTGATTCGCGGCATATCCGACGCCGTTGCTCGAGATAATGGAGAAAGGATGCTGTACGGCTTTCAGGACGTTTTTTTCAGACAACGCTTCCATCGAGACAATGGCGTGGCCTTTGCTCGCGATGAGAAAATCCAGTACCGCCTCTTCCGGAGATTTCCCCTGCAACAACGCGATTTCTGATATTTTCTGACGTGACAGCATTTTGGAGAGCGTCGAAGACGCGATGATAAGAGAAGAGTAGTCAGTCGTTTTGTTGCGCATATCGCGGAGCACCGTACTGCGCACGCTCGGATCCTTCAGTCGTTCCAGCATCATCGTCCGTCCCTCCGCTGTCACCCATTCCGGAAGCAGCGTATAGAGGACTGATCCAGTCGTCGTATATGGATAGACATCGAAACTGATCTTGAGATCATTCAGTGCCGCCGTTTCAATCAGGTTGAATACTTCATCCATCAGATGCCAATTGCTCTTGCCGACTGCTTTGAGATGAGAAATATGCAGCGGTATCCCGGCATCACGCGCGACGAGAATCGCTTCTTCGACCGCTCTCACCAGGTCCCCCTCTTCATCGCGCACGTACGTGACATATGTCCCGTCGTAGGAGAGAGCCGTTTTTGCCAAAGCCGAAAGCTCGCGCGTCCCGGCACCGCGAGCATGCGTATACTTCAGCCCGGTAGAAAGTCCGATGGCGCCCTCTTTCAAAGCAAGGCGCAACATCCCCTGCATACTCTCGATCTCATCCGGCGTGATGGTCCTCGTCTTGTCACGCATCGCTCCTCGCCGTATCGTCCCGTGACCGACCAAGGTGGCGAAATTGACTGCCGGACGGCGCTGCTCGACTGCGCGAAGAAAATCCCGCATCGACAACCAATTGAAATTGATTTTTTCTATATCGGTC
>JAHFOM010000010.1 GCA_023261685.1 Candidatus Moraniibacteriota bacterium
CTTTGGGCGACACTCCGGAAGAACAGCCGGCAGCACCATCCTTCCCTCTCGACAGCGAAAAAAATGCCACCGTCTTGGATGAGCCAACTGTCGCTGCCCAAGAAGCAGACGCTGTCACATCAGTGCTCCTGCGCGATACTCCCTACCTCATCACCCAAAGTGGCGTATTCTCAGTGAGTGATACCATTCACTCCACTCTGCCAGCAGGCAGCGGCACCCCCGTGTTTGCTACTCCGATGAATGATCTCGGTTTTATATTCCTCTACACCACTACCAAAGAACTCTTCGCGTGGAATCCCATCAATCGAGCCTTCGTCAAAAATACGCTGATACTGCCTCCCGGAGCCGTCGTCAAAGGTATGGGTACGTACTTGACGTATCTCTACGTCCTTGATGGCACTACCAGCCAAATATACCGCTACCCGCGCGCCGAGGGCGGCTTCGGAGAACCAGTAGCGTGGCTGAAAGATTCCGTCACACTCGGAGAAGAGCCTCTCTTGGCTCTCAGTGAAACCATTTTCCTCTCCACGACGAGAGATACTGTTCAAGCCTTTTTCCGCGGACGCTTCGCCAAAAACCTCGAGTCCCCCGCCACCCCGCTTGCGGTCACGGCTATTTTTACAGAAAGAAATCTCACCAATGTTTACGCTCTAGATAGCACCAACAAACGCATCCTCGTCTGGAACCAAGACGGTGCGCTCCTCAAGCAATACTTTTCCGAAAGCCTAGTGGAAACGCAATCCATCACTGTCAATGAAAAAACCAACACGGCTTTCGTCACGACTTCAAACTCTCTCCTTTCTTTTCCACTGAAGCCATAAAAACAGAAAACCCACCGAGGCAGATTTTCCGCCGGGTGGGTGTTTTAGAGAAATTTTTTGATCTCGGCATTAAATGTATACTGATTCGCCTCGGTCAAGACAATCCAGTGGTCCTTTTCATTTGCAAGGGATCCCATCAAAACTACTTGGGTGTCTTCCTCACACAAAATTTCAATGTATCCCCTGGAAAGGCAATGTTCCACGCTAGAAACCTTATAGCGGTTGTAAACACTGAGGAAAGGAAAGATGGTCTCTCCCGCCCTCGGAAGCACATCCCAGTTGACAAAACGGGAAACAGAACTTATCCGATTTACGTCACCTGCTGATCCTGTCAGAGGATCCGTATTGAGAATAGTCACAAGAAAGCGCATTGAACTCTCCTTTTGTGAAACAACTTTTCCCTATGATGCGGGGAAAGAACGCTCTCGCAAGTGTTTACCTACGACTGTTTATTATACTCCTTTTTTACCGAAAAGTCAATAGGGCTCACTCACATTCCATTCTGAAGTACAATGGTTCAGCAGCCAAAAAATTCTTTTGACGGCTGAACTGAGGTGAGTAAAAGTGCACTTCAGATGAGGATTTGAGGGCAAAGAGAATTACTTATACCTTCACGCCTTCTGCCATCTGGATGCGGCTCATAATTTCCCGGTTGACGAGGGTGGCGTCGCGGCCGTAGCGCAGGCGTGAAAACTCTTTGAGCGCGTTGGCGACCTCTTGGTCCCCGTGGGTCGGCGGATAGGTCTGCATATTGAACGGCTTGGTGAGCTCATTATTCATCAGGAGACGGACGAAACAGTGGTAATTATCCACGTTCATAATATCGTTCGCCGTAAACACCGGCGCGAACTGTTTCTCCAGAAACTCCGCGTCTTCCGGACCGACGCGGAACGTCGTGAGCGATCCGACGTTGCCGAAGACCGCCTTGGAAATCTCTTCTTTCAACTGTCCGATGAACTGATGCGCGAGAATGAGTACGAGGCGGTACTTGCGCGCTTCGGAAAGAATCTGCGCGATGGATGTCGTGGTGACGTTCTGGAACTCATCGAGATAGAGATAAAAATCCTTGCGCTCAGCTTCTGGCATATCCACCCGCGAGAGCGCCGCCATCAGAATCTTGCCAACGATCACCATTCCGAGCAGACGGGCATTGATCTCGCCGATTTTTCCTTTGGAAAGATTGACGAGAATAATTTTGTTCGTATCCATACACTCGCGGAAATTGATGGCGCTTTTTTGCTGAGCGATAATCGGGCGCATCATATCGTTGGAAATGAATGTCGTCAGCTTGGAAGTGATGTAAGGCACCATATTGGCGAGCGCCGCCTCCCCTCCGGCCTTCTCGGCCTCCTTCAGCCAGAAGTCCCGCACGATCGGATTCGTGCAGTGCGAGAGCTTGTAGCGGCGGAATTCCTCATCCGCCAATACCTTGGGAATCTCCATCAGGGTTGATCCACTCTCCGGATGTTCCATAATGAGGAGCATCGCGTTTCGCATATACTGCTCGAACATCGGTCCGCCGGTCGCCTTCATATCGTAGAGCTGGTCGAAGATGCCGATCATCTCGTTGATGACGAAGGTCTTCTGCTCGGGATGCGCCGGATCGTATTCGAGCATATTGATACCGATCGGACGCGCGACATCCGCCGGATCAAAAATAATCACGTCTTCGACGCGGTCTTTGGGAATGGCGGTCAGGATGTCCTCGATGGCATCGCCGTGCGGGTCGATGAAGCAGAAACCTTTGCCGGCCTTCGCGTCTTTCTTCGCCAGTTCCTGCAGATAGTTGGACTTGCCCACGCCGGTCTGTCCAACGACATACATATGACGGCGGCGATCATTCTCCGTGATGCGAATTTCCGTCTTGGCTCCCCGATAATCATTGAACCCGAGCAGAATACCGTCTGTCGGGATATTGACCGGCGGCGGGGCCGAACCAGCTTTCAGCCATTTGATTTTCGGCGTCTCGGTGGTAGAAATAGGGAAGTGAAAGATGCTCGCCACTTCTTCCACTGACAGCATCATCTGAACTTCATCATCGAAGTTCCGGAAGATATAATCATACACGGCTCGTTTCTGTTTGAGGCGTTTTTTCACGCGAAAACTATTGATATCCGGATTTTCAAATTGTCCGAACGCATTTTCCATATGCGCGAGGATCTCTTCGGCACGTTCACTCGTCGCTCCCGACGCGATGAGACGAATATTCACCCGAAAAGCGCCCTTATTCGCTTTGCTATCGATAGTCTTGACCAACTCCTGTTCTTCTGGAGTCAGATTGACTATCTTTTTTTCCTCCGGGACAGATGTATTCTGGCGGGGATTGGCGATGACACCTACCATTCCCTTGCCGACGGTACTCCCGAAATCCCTGAACAATGAATGCCCCTCCGCATCCTTCAAGCGCTTGCCTTCCTGCATTTTCTGGGCGATTTTCTTGCCTTCTTTGCGCCATCCGGTAGGCGCTCGTGCCAAAATGACCTGAATCGCCGCTCCCTCTTCTATGGTCTTCAGCTTACTCAAAGCATTGGAAATCTCGTTGAGCGGATCGATATCCACCGTCCGATACGTGCGGATCGGCAAAGCCTGATTGCGCGCGAGCTCAAGCACGGAGACCGCGGTAACACTCCCGGGAGAAAAAATGGTATAGTCGGACACTTTTTCGATGACAGCGTGCGGGAAAAAACTATGAATCTGTTTCTCGGCGCTTTCCCGAAAACGCTTGGGAAATGAGAGGTAGAAAAATATCTCTTCGCTCGAAGACGGATTGGCGATTTCAAACACGATCGTCGGCGTATCAAAAAACATCCGCTTGAGCAGATTTCCTTTCGGCTTGAGCACGGTCAATGAAGAGAGGAGCTGTTCCATCGCAAGGATTTCCTCTTTCCATGCTTCCGCACCCGGCTCTCGACTGGCTTCCACTTTCTTACGGGTCACACGAACCATCTCCAGATCCATATTGACCGACTGATTCACCTGATAACGGAAACGAAAAAAACTCCGGATAACGAGAAACCCACCACTGACCAGAGCCACTGACGCGAACAGCCACGAAAGAGGCAGCAGTATGATATTCAGATCAAAACCATCCATAATATTCAAAGCACAGTTTTCAAAGCACAAACTCCAAACAAAGACCAACTTCCAAAACACAAGAGCGAAGCAAATGCTTCATCGATTTGTGTTTTTCGTATTGTGTTTTGTTTGGTTTTTGTATTTTTTGTTTTGTGTTTTTTAAAAACTCTAATCTTTTTGAATCAGACCCCGTGCCAACAGCCCCTCATACAGTCTGTCCGCCAAGGCGTCGTGCACCTGATCAAGGGCATAATAATCATCCAATGTCCGGGCAACCTTGACCGCGTGTACCACACCCTTGGCACCCGCCAAATCAAGAATCTTTTGAATCTTACTTTCCTCATCGACGGTAGCGTTGACGTGTTTCGCATCCAAAAGAACATCTTCATTGGTATGGGTGCTCGAGGCAGTGGTCGGAACAACTGTGGCAAGAATTTCTTTATATTTTCCTTCGGCACGATCTTCCTTTTGTTCATTCGAGGCAATACCGGTTTCGAGAGGAAAAATTTCCAATTCCCCCTCCGAAAGAGATTTGCGCTCGGGAGAAAACTCTCCCTTCGAACCCTCAACGCTCTCTCTTCCTAACATTTTTTCTTCTGTCATAAATATCGCATCGATAAAGGATAAGTACTCTATGAAATATATCTTGCATCGAACATTGTCTACACTGTCCCGGCTGCCTGCATTTCTTCTTTGAACGCGGTAACGATTCCTCTGACAAAAATATCGTACCCGGGAATTTTTTGGTCAAAAAAAGCGTCAATTGCTTCCTGCTTGGCGCCCGCATCCAGCAACGCCTCATATTCTGCTACGCCGGCATCGCCGATTTTCTCCATCGTTTCGAGAAAAATCCGCTTCAGCAATACTTCTCCCATATTTGCCAGCAGCGCCTCCTGCTTGTCCTTGGGCAGTTGCTCAAGATGCAGATCGCGTACCAGTTCCTCTTTGATGCTCGTGTAATCAAGTGCCATATATATGTATATCTTACAATTTATTATATTGAAAAGAGCTTCGGAAGAAAAATGCGCTTCCCTGTCGGATGTTCGACGCTGAGCATCGCCATCCGCATCACGTATGCGTAGACTTTTTCTTCGGGATCCGGTAATCCCAGTTTATTGCCGTATGTTTGTCCTGCTAATCGGACAAATTTCCCCAGACCGGTACCATTGATCATCGCCATATTAAGCGTAGCGAATGTCTTGTCCCCTATACTCCGCATCAGCGCCGGATTATCCTGAGAAATAAAATTCATATACTCGATGCCTGATTCTCTGAACAGAGGGAGCGCGTCTTCATGCAACTTGAAATACTCTTTATAAGACTGCAGATTGTACTCTTTACCCAAAACGATATCCCTCTCATATTGGATGTCGGCTGTCGCCGGATTATCATTGTAGATTTCTTCAGGAGAATTTCCCGAAACATCCCCGTTCGGTTCTCTGAGATTCAACGTGTCGCTCTCAGGTACGCTGTCCGCCGCGTCACCCTCTATACTTCCCGGTGTTTCAGGAACATCAGGAGCAATAATCACTTCTCCCTCCGGCAGAACTTCTCCTCCGACTACTTTCTGAATATCTTCAGCCGTCAAAAGCTCACTGAATCTGATCGTCTCTCCGGCATATATCCGGTTGATATCACCGCTCCGAAACCCGACTTCGCCCTGCTGTTCCGGTGTCATCTCCGCCAACCGCTCGGCAATAATGTTTTCCAGTTTTTGTACCATCGTATTTTGCTGTGCTTCAGAGAGACCCTCCGGCAAGCGCGACTCAAGGACGCCCCATAATCCGCGCGGTCCATCCGCCCGAGTCAGATTATAATCTTGCAGAAAGTTCCGACCGCCATCCTCAAGCAGTACCTCGTGCGCCAACTCCTCTGTCGCTTCCGGCGTGTATTCGATTGTCGCCGGCGATGATGCGTCAGAGCCTGACTCCGTTGCCAAAGCTTTCTTGATATCCGCTATCAGATTTTCTTGTTCCGTAGGGACAGGATGATCTGGTACTTCCCGAGCGCCTATGCCGTTTTGAACGTCCGCTCCCAGAGCCGGCTGAGAAGAATCATCAAGCGTAGGCTCCTCAGGAATCGGAGCATTATCCGTAAATTCCATACTGCCAGCCGGCGCCGGAACAGCTTCCGGTGCTTCACCGTCAACAACATTATCCATAACCTCCTCTACATACGCCCCGGCTGCCTGCAAGGCTTCCTGCCCACCCAGATTTTCCATCACATACGTCCCGGCTGCCTGCAAGGCCTCTTTTCCGCCGAGATGTTCCATCACCAATTGAGAAAAAGCTCCGGAACCGATGCCGACACCGATGCCGAGTGCCGCTCCTTTACGGAGCAGCATATCGCGTTTCTTTTTTTGCAGTTTGCTATCAAGCGCATTGATATCCTCTCTGATAATTTGCTGCAATCGGCTCTCTAGATCCTCTCGATCACCGGTCATAATAGACAGATGCAATCTACCATCCCTCATCTGCTGGTCAATTTCTTTGTGCGCCTGTGAGGATTCTTTTTTCTCAGCCAATTTTTCGAGCAGACCTTCGGCACTGACAAAAGTACCCGCACCCGACAAGAGTCTTTTAGCAAGCAAAGAGGCGCCTCCAGTAGCGAAACTCGCTCCGATCAAACCCGCCGAAAGAGCTAACTTTTTCGTCAAAGAGAGCTTATTGTATTCCTTGCCAATATTTTCAAAAACACCCGCGACCCTGTCTCCCCACTGCTTATTTTCTCTCCGCACATCGGTCCGCGCCCGGTAGAGCTCCACGGCCTCGTCATACTTGAAATAACGGAGCGTGAGTGCGAAAGCCTCCTTCATCGCCTCACCGGTGACTCCAGATTCTTTAATCGCTTGAAACTGTAAATCCTGAAAAAGCAAAAGTTTTTCCTTATAGATATCTTGGTAGCTCTCTACATCGGAATTCGCGCCAAGAGCGGAATCTTCCGACTTCAAGCGGAAAAAGCTCTTCACCTTGTTCCAGCTTGACGTCTTATTGAAATCCTCCTTGATAAACTGCCGACGCGCCTCGGCTACTTCCTCCTGCGCCTTTCTCAACCGATCATCGACAGGAGAAACTGATTCTTTTTCATTCTTCTCGGTTACTGTTTCTCTTATGGCTAGCCAGCCCTCGCGCTTGCCGCCTTGAGCAAATCCAGACTCACTATCCGGTTCTTGCGATTTGACCAACTCTACGAGCTCCGCACTTTCTATTTCTTTTGCCTCTAATTCCTCCGGCGGTTTTTCCGGCTCACTCTCTCCCCTAGGCGACACCATATTTTCAGGCACAACACTCCCACCTTCCTGATCTTTTGGCTTCCCTTTTTTTCTTTGGCTTCTTCGGAATGACTTTACCCCCTCATTCTCTCCTTTGATCGGTGGTTTTTCATTGGCAGACAGATGTGAGTCATCCTCAGTCGGCACCGATGTTTCCTGCACTACAGCGTCGATAGTGACAACCGGTTTTTCAGTCATAGATTCTGGCTTCTCGGAAAACTGCTGACGCACCGTTTGCGCTTCCTCATCAGAAAGAGGGAGAGGTTCACCGGGATCTGAGACAGCATCTTTTGGCGGATACTTCCGCCGGAAGTCCTCGGCTGCCTTTTCCATAATCGCTTGAGCTTTTTCCGGGCTCAACTCAAATCTCGCTGATTTTTTTGGTTTTTCTGACATATTTTTACTGTTTCATATTTTTTTGTCTCTCGGGGTCGATTTTCCCGAATACCCTCCTTTTTACCGGTAATCCCTGCTTGGTAATCAATGTACCGATCACAGCTTCGTATTCATCTTCTCTGAGCTCAGTATACGCTTGCAAAAAATTCTTGATTTCCTCTTTCAATAAAGGGAGGAGTGTCGTCCTCCATACCCGGTTATGGTCAATCTTTAACACTGTACTACCTCCGAGCGACGCCTGTAATCCCTGCCACGCATCACTCACAAGAGCGCAAAGATCTTCATATTTCTCTTCTCCGATTTTTTCTTCTCCTGCATTCAGATGTTTTTGCTCCGGCACCAGCTCTGCAGTGCCATTCTTAGCCGCTTCAATGGATGCTTTGACCTCTCTTTCAAGTGCCAACAACTCCTCGCACAAAACCTCCAATTGGTTTTTTAAGTCTTTCTTCTTGTCCAGCTGCTCCGCAATAATCTTGTTTGATTGTTCAATGGTATCAGAAAGTACCTCATCTTCACGGTTGATTTTGTTGACCGCCGTCGCAATCTCTTCTTGCTTTTCAACAAAAATAACGAATTGCTCTCCCAAGACGGCTCTATTTTCCTCAAGAATCCTCTTTATACCCAGACTGATGGGTTTCGTTGTATCATTGATGATTTTTTCGATCGTGTCTTCCAATAAATTAAACTCGTTCAGTATTGGATTTTCTCTTCTCTTAGATGGCTCAGCATCGACAGAAGCATCAACGTTCTCAGAAGTTTTCTTTTCGACGCTAGCAGAGATTCCCAGGTCATTTTGTATCACCTGCATCGCATCTACCAATGATTTAAATTTTACTGGCTTCTCTCCTCCGTTCACTCTATCATCCTTTCCCTTCAACTCGCCATCAGTCAGAGAGACAATAGAGACAGCTCCCTCTTCATTCTCGTTGTCCGGAGTGCTCTCGCCACCATCCTCAACGATACCTTTTCTAAGCGCTGTTCCTTCCTCTACGACAGCGACACTATCACTTGCATGCGATTCGTCGAGGACCAACTGATATCCCCCTTGCCGAATGAGTCTCTCAAGATTTTTTTTACTCTCCTCCAGCTTCGTTCCGTAGAGCTGCTCTTCGCCTTTCAAAGATATCCTAAACAATCCGCCTTTCGTCTTTTCTTTAATCTCCAACCGAAAATCGCTTTCTGGAGCAATCCATACTTGACCCTTCTGAAAATCATACTTAATGGGAATCTCCTTCTCAGACTTCTTTTCAGCAGACGGAGAATCAGCTCCTGATTTTTTATCCGGCCCCGCTGCATCGCTCCCCGCGCTTATTGTCTCATGTCGAGTCATTTCTTTTTTGTACTTCTTTTGCTACAATAGACAGGTAGGAAAATTTCGGATATTGATTTCGTATCCATAATTCTACCATATGCAAGACAAAAAACAAAAAGCACTCCCGTTGCAACAATACGAATACAAAAATACGATGACACCTCGAAGCAAAACCACTCTCCAGATCGGCACCGCCCTCGCGCTGATTCTCGCGCTCGCGTTTTTCGTCCGGATCTACCACATCGAAAGCATCCCCGCCGGTATCTATCCCGACGAAGCTGCCAATGGCGTCGACGCTCTTCACGCGCTCGAAACAAATAACTTCGAACTGTTCTATCCCGCCAATTTCGGCCGTGAAGGACTCTTCATCAACCTCCAGACCCTCTCCATCGCTCTTTTCGGTAACACTATCACCGGACTCAAACTCTGGTCCATCATCTTCGGCACCCTCTCGGTGCTCGGTATCTCTCTTCTGGCTACGGAACTATTCAAAAGACGCGGAGCGGGCCTGATCGCCGGTTTTATGCTCGCCACCTCCTACTGGGCCATCAATTTTTCGCGCATCGGCTTCCGCGCCATAATGACGACGTTTCTCCTGACATTCTCTTTTTACTTCTTTTTCCGCGGACTGCGGACGAGGCGCTTCACCGATTTTCTCCTCTCCGGAGCTATTTTCGGTCTCGGACTGCACACCTACGTCGCGTTCCGCCTTGCTCCGCTCATCCTCATTCTCCTCTTGCCAGCGCTCTTGCTCTCGTATGAAAAATTCCTGAAACGCTTCTGGAAGCACGCCCTGTTCTTTTTGTTCGGCGCATTCGTCACGGCGGCGCCCATGCTCTACTATTTCTTCATCTCCCATCCGGATGATTTTTCATCGCGCTCCTCTCATGTCTCTATCTTCGCGCCCGAAATAAATCACGGGAATCTCTGGGGAACGCTCGCCAAAACATTCTCGACTTCCCTTATCAAATACAATTTCTTCGGCGACCAGAACTGGCGGCATAATTATCCGCCGTATCCCATCCTTGATCCGTTCGTCGGGACGTTTTTTCTCGCCGGTTTTCTCTTTGTCATCTGGCAGACCGTTACCCTCATCGGCCGCCGCATCCGCGATGGCGATCGGGACACCCGCCTCGTCACCAATGTATTCCTCCTCGGCTCATTCTTCGCGATGCTCGCACCGGAATTCCTCACCGACGAAGGACTTCCTCACGCGCTCCGCTCGATCGGCACCCAGATGCCCGTTTTTCTGATGGCAACACTGCCGGCTTTCTGGATCTTGAAAAAAGCCCTGCGCTCGGAACCGGGAATGAAAATTGCTTTGTTTTCTCTCCTCATCATCACCCTCCTCGCCAGCGCGACGTTCAATCTCACCAAGTACTTCGTATTTTTTGCGGCAAGCCCGTCCGCTGCCGGTTCTTTCAACGAAAACTACACCAATATGGGACGCTATCTTCTGACGCTCCCGGACAACGTTAATAAATATGTCCTTTTTGATGAAAAAGGCAATAATGATCGTTTTCATCTCCCTGTCTTCGCTCACCCGACCTATTATCTCACCTACCATCGCGTCGCCAATCTCTCTATCGTCAACCCTGATACCACTTTTGTCGGTCCTGGCATCCTTCTGATGGTCAACTACAATGATACCCTCGCCAAGAAGTTCCAGAGTCTCTACCCCGGCACCACCATCGAACGCATCGATATGAACGGTCCGAATCGAACCGGCGGAGATTTCACTGTCATCGTTCTGCCGGAGAGGAAGAAATAATTTTTTTGGACAACAGGGATGTCCGACGCTTGGAAGTAATTTTTTATCCGACTTTCAGACTCATCAATGCTCTCGGTTACCGAAAAAAATCGCCCCCAATCAACGGCGGGACACAGCTCTTTTTTCGAACCGAGAGCATTTCTTCAAACAAGTGAAATTCAGATACAAAACTCTTCCAAGCGTCGGATCAAAGATAACTACAAATGCTAAATCTCAAAATTACCACAGACACATCCTGCGAAAAAATTTCCAGAGAGGCTTGAAAGTTTCGCAAGCATGGTTCCGCCGTTTCGGCGGATTGCGAAAGTTTCAGGAGTGAGTCCGTCGCTGGACGGATGAGTGTCTCTCGGGAAAGTTTTCCGTCAGGAGGTGTCCCAACCAAAAAATAACTATGGAATTTCTTAAAAAACACGCGAACCTCATCGTTGCGGGCATTCTCCTCGCCCACTTCATCGTATCACTCTCTGTTTCCAGTCAAGAATCGGCGATTTATGATGAAAAGGCCCATATCCCCGCGGCTTATAGTTATGTCCGTTATGGCGATATGCGCCTCAATCCCGAGCATCCGCCGCTCCTCAAGGATCTCGCGGGGCTCCCGCTCCTCGCGTTGCAACCGGCATTTCCGATCCAATCAAGCGAGTGGCAATCCGGAATCAACGAGCAGTGGACGATCGGCGATATGTTCATCAATTGCACCAAGCCAGATATCGCCTGCAACGATGCCGACAAGATCCTCTTCTGGTCGCGCCTGCCTATCATCCTTCTCTCAGTTATTCTCGGAATCGGTATTTTCATCTGGACGAGAGAGCTCGGTGGAACGCTTGCCGGACTCTTCGCGGTCACCCTCTACGCTGCCGATCCCAACGTCATCGCCCACAATCACTATGTGACGACTGATCTCGGCATCGCGGCATTCATATTTTTCGCCTTTTACTTCTTCGTGCGTTTCCTCAAGAATCCTAGCCTTGAAAACACAGTCACAGCGGGTGTTTTCTTGGGGCTGGCACAGCTCACAAAATTTTCCGCCGTACTATTATTTCCCATCTTCGGACTCTTTGTCATCCTCTACGCATTGACGAAAATAAAGTCCCCAACCGATCAGAGAAGCATCGCTCGCTTCAAATGGCACACCCTGTTTCAGTATCTCTTCGCCTTCAGCGGGAGCGTCATCGTTTGTTTCGCTCTTATCTGGTCACTCTACGCGTGGAACACGTTCAATATGCCCGCCGAAAAACTCATCGAACATGCCAATCTCTACCTCGCTCAAAAAAATACCTTCGCGCAGTTTGCTAACGCCTTTGTCATAGAGACAAGCCAGCTCCCATTCCTCAAGCCACTGAGCGAATACTTTCTTGGCGTTTTTATGGTTTTCGCCCGTGTGGTCAGCGGAAACCCACACTACTTCCTCGGTACGGTATCTATCCAATCATCGCCATGGTATTTTCCAACCGTCTTCATTCTCAAAGAAACCCTGCCGTTCATTTTGCTTCTGTTGCTCTCTTTTGGCTACGCCGTTTTTCGTCTTGGGAAAACTATCGTTGCCAATAACACACAGACGTTCTCAGCTTCACTGACGTTTCTCAGCCAATCATTCCAAAGCAAAATAGCGGAATGTCTTATGCTCTTTTTCATCCTGTTCTACCTCTTCATCAGTTTCACCGGCAACCTCACCATCGGTATTCGTCATCTTTTTCCGATATTACCCTTTCTTTTTCTGCTTACCGCCAAGATCAGTTTTGACTTTCTGCGACGGCATAAAGATGAAAAAGCTACTCACTCACTCATCGTGTGGGGACTCGGAAGCGCTACCCTTATCATCATCGCTATTCCGGTACTCAGCTACCCGGGCTACCTCTCGTATTTCAACCCGATAACCGGCGGCAACCAAAATGGTTATCAATACGTCACTGATTCCAATTATGACTGGGGACAAGACCTGAAAAACCTGGCAGTATTTGTCAACACCCACAATGCCTGCAAGGTTGATCCGGGATTCATCGGTATACGACGAGATTCCAAACAATGCATCCTGACAGAAAACTACCCCACCATCAATCAAATCCGCGTTGATTACTTCGGCGGCGGCAGTCCCGCCTATTATCTCAAGGAAAAATACATCTCGTGGTGGGATAAGCGCGAACCTGAGCCCGGCTGGTACGCCATCTCTTCATTCTTCTACCAGGAAAGTATCTACAAACAAAAGCCCGCCGGTACCCGTGACTATTCCTGGCTCAAAAAATTCACTCCGATCACCCGCGCCGGCGACTCCATCTTCATTTATTATATCCCAGAGAAATAAAGCAATCACATAAGCAAGAAAGAGAGGCTTTTGCCTCTCTTTCTTATATTTTCTAAAACATTTCTTTTTCTTCATCCGGTGCTCCATCGGTAACTTTTGCGATGAAAGTGCCGCTAGAAACGGAGCGTGACGCGTTTCGCAGGACAGAGACGTTTCTCGGCAACTGAGTCGGAAAAGTTCGATGGAGGAAAAGGGGAAGAAAAAGAAATGTTTTAGAAAATATACACCCCTCCAAGGAGACATTCTCTTATTATTTCTTTTTCTTCGGTTCGGCAACTTTCTTTTCTGACGCTGATATATCATCAGAGGGAGCACCCTCTTCAGCTTTCACTACTGCACCTGCCCCTTCACGAAAGGCATAATAGACGCGGTTTTCCGTCCGGAGATCGATATAAGCCAGACCAGTACGTTTTTCTTGCGGCAACTCTTTTTCAAACAATAACCGAAGGGTATTTAAAGAAGTTTCTACCGGAATTTCAGAATTGACGTACACCTCCCATCCCTCGCTCGTTTTGGCACGCACCTCGTTGGCAAAGCGTGACACCGTCGTGTACTCGGCTCCGAGATCCATTCCCATCTGTTCTGGAAAGAGCTTGCTCAACCGGATAACAAATGCCCCATAGCTCGGATCAAAGACCCCCTCTCCTTGGCTGACTGTTCTCCCGCTCGTATCGGTGACGAAAAGCACCGAGTGAATATTTTCCGCCAAGAGCGCGCGTCCGGCATCTCCCGATCGTCCTGCCTCATCTATCAGAAAACAGCCCCTCTCAACAGGCGCGACGTTTTCCTCGATGGTAATCACCTCACCGGAATCACTTCCGTTTGAAACCCGTCGTGAGGGTCCTTGAACGCACCACAAAATAATTTTCTCTCGTTCGCTCACGCTGATAGAGAGTCCGTCCGGGAATACACGCGTCACAGCGGCCGAAGCCAAAAGCGGATATTCGCTTCGCAAAAAAGCTTCCAACGCGCGCGGCCGAATCAGAAAAAAATTGCGTTTCGGAAAAATGCCGAGGTATTTTCCCGCGAGCTGGTTTTCTACGGATAAGAGAAGACCTGCTTCAGAAAGCTGATCCGTACCACTCATTCTCGGAACACCCGCAAGAAAAAAGGATGAGAAAAAAGCCACGTAGACGAGCGTCGCCAAAAACACCAACCACAACAATACAATGCCGATGAAGAGAGAGGTCCTTTGCTTGCTCTCTCCGGTCACGACACGCCCCTCGCGGCGCTTAGGCAATGCCTTGCGAAGAAACCGCACCTTACCCTTCATGACAGATTTTTTTTTGGCGCGTTTCGATACAAACCACATATACTTTTGTCAGAGTGAAAAAAACAGCTTTTCCAAGAGCAGACGTGCATTACTCTGCGTCGTTTTCAAGAGCGTCAATGTTTGTTCTACCCGATCAAGAAGCCCGAAAAAACGCCGGGTAGAGCGCGCGTCGGTATATTTGAGCGCCTGCGTATGAAGTCCAGGCAGCCACCACTCTATCAATTGTACCGTTTCAGGAATGTTCTTAGAAAGCTCTTCCGCCAATTTCATCCGATCATTCAGCATCAATGCCGAAAGCCGGAAGAGTCGCCCGAGCTTCTCACGCTCTTTGGCAAATTGCTCGGTGTCGTCCATCGCGGACAGCACCATCCCCGGCCGGCCCAGCGCGAAAAAAAATGCTGCCACGGTAGGCGCCACACCAGAAGAGATCAGGGGACGTACGCCTTTTTCTATCTCTTCTTGAGGCACGTATCCGAAGCGCACTCTCTCAATACGTGAGAGGATGGTCGGAATAATACTGCCGATATCGTGGGTCACGAGAATGATTACGGCACTCGACTTCGGTTCTTCGAGCGTTTTCAAAAGCACATTCTGCGCGGAGAGCGAAAGCTTGTGCGCGTCTTTGACGATAACCACCCGGAAGCGCCCCGCCGAGGGAAAACTCCCGAGGAATGAGAGCGCGTCGCGCATTGTCAGGGCGGAGATACTTTTCTGTTTCGTCACGCCGCGCTTCGTCTCGGTCACCGGCTCTACGAGAGAGACATCAAAAGGATACGGCTTGCCTGTGCTCGGCTCAAAGTCAGGCTCCCCGACCAATTGATACGCGAATGCCTCTGCGCACAGACTCTTGCCGACGCTCTCCGGACCGAAAAACAGATAGCTCTGAGAAATTGTATTCCCCTCCGCTATCCTCTGCAATCGCGCTCGCTCTTTCTGGTGACCGATGATATGCATAGCTTGTAGCTTCTTAGCTTCTTAGCTGCTTAGCTTTTGAGCTTTTGAGAAAGTAAATCTTACATCATAAAAGTAATTTTTTTCTGGTTGCTCTACTTGTTCGAGGCTAGGCTCTCGGTTCGGAAAAAGGAGCTTCTCCGCCGTTCTATGGGGGCTGCTTTTTCCGATAGCAGAGAGCCTTGGCGAGTCTGGAGCAGAAGAGAAAAAATTGCTTTTGAAGGTAAAATTTCAACCATTATTATTAATATGCCTGCAAAATTTCTCTCGTGTCTCCTGCATTTTGTATCCCAAGCAACCTTTCGGAGAGACACTCGTCCGTAGAGCGACGGACTCACTCCTGAAACTTTCGCGATCCGTCGAAGTGACGGAACCATGCTCGCGAAATTTTCAAGCCTCTCCGAGAAGGTTCTTGCGACACAAAATGCTATGCTCTACAAAAAAATACAGTTTAATGAACGACTATACTATCTTTTCCACGGCGCTTCTTATCCCGTTCTGGAAATTTTCTTTCGTAAAGTGAGCGACAGATTGTTTCAGAACCGTCTCGTCATACTGCCCCTCGCGTACCAAAAAACGTCGCACGCCCTCGGCGATGATTTCCGGCGTCTGGGCGTGAAATGTTTCTCCTGTTATCCCAGGATTGATAATCTCCCGTATCCCGCCGTATTCATAGGCGATTACCGGCGTCCCAAATGACAAGGCTTCCACCGCCACCATCCCGAAATCCTCTTCTGAAGGAAACACCACCGCCCGTGCGCCGCAATACAGCCGGGCAAGCTCGCTATCTGCGACAAAACCGGTAAAACGGATATTTTTTTCAGCTCTTTTTTCCAGTGCTTGACGCTCCGATCCATCTCCCACGATCATCAGCGGAAATCCGAGCTTATTGAAAGCATCAATGACCGGCGCTACTTGTTTGGAATGCGTCAAGCGCGACACTACCAAAAAATGTTTGCGTTCTGACTGAATCTGTTCTTTCGATATCTGCCTCGTTGTTTTATACAAGTCGAGCGCCCCGGGATAGATGACCGTGCTGTCGCGCCGGTAGTACTTCTTCACGCGCGCCGCTGTAAATCGCGAATTGGTCAAGATAGCATCCGGACGATCCGCCGCCTGTTGATCCCAGACGCGGAGATATGACAACAACATCCGCGTAAAAATTCGTCTCTTGTCAGTGGCACCGAGTTCGGAGAGATACTGCTCGTGATAGTCCCAGGCGTAACGCATCGGCGAATGAACATAGGCGATGTGCTTGGTATTGAGCCGTGTCACGATGCCTTTGCTCCACGCGCTCGAGGAAGAAATCACCAGATCGAAATCGCGCAGGTCGAATGACTCCACCGCCACCGGAAAAAATGGCAGAAAAAGGCGGTAGCGCTTCCGCAAGAACTGCGGCAGTTTCGCGAGCCACGACGTACGGATATCCCGCCCCAAGAAACGCTCCCTCATCCGTGCTGGATCATACAGAAGCGTGTAGATCGGCGCCTCCGGATACAGTTCCGCGATCGCCTCGAATACCCGCTCCGCTCCGCCGTAACCCACTAAAAAATCGTGCACCAAAGCGACTTTTTGAGGCTTATGAGCGGCGCGTTGAAGCTCTTGACTATTCATAAATTATATGCTATAATAGATGTTGTAAACTAATCGTGGTTTACTCGTTCTTTACGGAGGTTGAAATGAGAGACTTTCTTTACATCCTACTGGGTAGTATACTGGCATTTCTCTTGGGATTTTACTCCAAAAAGAGCTCAAATAAGAAATGAACAGCTTAGCAGAGAATATGTTCATCACACCTCAGCCACACTGTGCCCAACTCAAGCGACTCACAATGTGGGTCGTTTTTTATTATACCATTGGCAGTCCCTGATTCCTATATCAGGATATGGCCTTGGGGTTGACTCGATAAACGTATTGGGACTATACTTTCCCCATAAGCCAATGGTGGCTTATGGTTCTTTTCAGGGGGTACCCAATGCGGTTTTCTAAAGCAGTCTACCTGAGGGTCGTCAATCTCTTTTTTTTCGCAACGACACTTTGTGTCGCAGTATGGATCTATATCCTTGATCCACAACCGCTCACACTGTCCATCGTGGCCCTATCAGCCATCATCGTCGCGCTCCTCTCAATCATATTGATAGCGACCGTCCGCCTCTTTCCCGATCCCATCGAGAAACTTCTCAGGGTAATCCGGGAATGGAAGTCGGGATGGCAACAGAGATGGATTAAAGAGAATATCAGACAAACCGACTCACCATCGAAAAAACCCTAAGACAATCGGCGCATCGTCGCCACCCAAAACGGCTCGCATCTTTGCTAGCCGTTTTCACTTGTTCAAAAAGACGTCCGCTGTCTCTTTGGCTGACTGTTCCCAGCTGAAACGGGATACGTTAACTTTTCCCTTTTCCACCATAGCACCCCGAAGCGTCGCATCTGAGAGTACCCGCCATATACCCTGAGCAATACTTTCCACACTGAGGGGATCGACATACGCCACCCCCTCCCCTGCTACTTCCGGCAGCGAGGAATTGTCAGAGGTCACGACCGGTACTCCGGCACTCTGCGCTTCCAAAACAGGAATACCGAATCCCTCATAGAGAGTTGGAAACAAAAACACGTCGGCATTCCTCAATAATTCCCACTTCTCTTCTGCCGTCACATATCCGAGTTCCCGTATTTCATTCCTGCATCTTGCATCTTGCATCTTGCATCTTATTTTCCCATACCCATAGCCCGGTTTCCCAACCAGCACCAATTGATGCGGAATCTGATACTTCTCCTTCAATATTTCAAACGATTCAATGATTCTAACTATATTCTTCCGCTCCTCCAATCTCCCGATGAACAGCAAATAGGGTTGAGGGCTGAGGGCTGAGGGTACAGGATTCTCATTGGCATTGCCTTTTTCTAACCCCTCTGCTCTATTCCCTCTCCCCTGTTCGTAGCCTTCATAGATCACGCGAATTCTTTCCTCCGGAACACCATACAAGCGCATCACATCGCGTTTGGTGTTCTGTGAAACAGAGATGACCGTCTCTGCCACGCGGCAAGAAAACCGGATGGATGCCCGCATATAGAGGCGCGCCCAAAAGGAATACGCCCCCGGACAAAATTCATATTCCAAACCGTGGATAGTGACAATCGTCTTCTTGGGATGAATGAGCGGGACGGTGTGTGCCGGGACAAACAAGATATCCGGCGGTTTCCGTACCATCTCAAGCGAAAGCGCTATCTGCGTCCAAAAGCGCGGTGCCCAAATACCGCGCACTCGCCAATTGCTCGGCAGTTCAAAATCAATCTCTGGAAACTGCATTCTCAATCTTCCCTTCTCCAGTGCCAGTTTTTTTCGTACATATAAAACAACGGTGTCCGTCTCAGGAATGACAGCGCGCAAATGCTTGATCGTCTGATAGGCATATTCCTCTATCCCCGTCCGCCGTCTGAGAAACGCCCGCGAGGCATCAATTCCAATGAACATAGCTGGTAGCTTCTTAGCTTTTTAGCTGGTAGCTTCTGAAGAGGGCTTGTTAATCATCGCATTTAACATACGCATAACTTCTCCAAGCAACGCTTCAACTTGAGAAAAATTCAAACCATTCCCAAATGGTAATCGTTTGGAAATTTCAATCTGTGTTTCTAACTCTGCCCCTGATCCATATGCAAGCAAGAGAAAATGACGGAAATCCTTCCTCGTCCCACGCCTACGCCCTTCCGCAATGTTAGAAGGAATAGAAACAGCCGCGCGTCGCATCTGTGAGATTAAGCCATACAGTTCGCTTTTAGGGTAATCTTCTGTAAGTTCATACATCTTGGTTACAAGCTCTACAGATTTTTGCCACACGACTAATTCTTTATAAGAATGTATTGTATTTTCTGGCATAGTGTCTTTTCCTAATAAGCTACGAGCTACAAGCTAAGAAGCTATTTTGCGAGCATAATGCTTCGCTTGTACACTTCCAGATTTTCCAAAACGATGCCGGTACCCCTGACCACGCAGAACGCCGGATCATCCGCCACATAACACGGCACATTGATGGTCTTGGATATCAGCTGATCGAGATAGCGGAGCTGAGCCGTCCCACCGGAGAGCACCATCCCTTTGTCCATAATATCCGCCGCCAATTCCGGCGGGGTTTCCTGTAAGACCGTCTTGATGACATTGATGATCTCGCGCAACTCATCCTGAATAGCCTCCGTCACCTCGTTGGAAGAAATGACCACCGTTTTCGGCAATCCGCCCATCAGATCGCGGCCGCGTATTTCCATATGATCCTCCTTGACCTGCGCTAGCGCCGATCCGATTTTAATCTTAACTTCTTCGGCGGTCCTGTCTCCGATCGCCAGACTGTATTTGCGCTTGATATAATCCGAGATCGCCTGATCGATACGATTGCCGCCGACGCGCGCGCTGTGCGCCGCGACGACCCCGCCCAAGCTGATGATGGCGATTTCCGATGTCCCTCCGCCGACATTGATGATCATATTTCCCTGAGCCGAATGAATCGGGATACCGGCGCCGATAGCCGCCAGAATCGGTTCTTTGACGACATAGGCTGCCTTGGCTCCGGCTTTGAGAGCGGCATCGATGACCGCTCTGCGCTCCGTCGAAGTCACGCCCGCAGGTATCGACAGCACAACTTCCGGACGAATGAAACGGAAACGGCCCCCTGCCCGATTAAGAAAATATTTGAGCATCGCTTCGGTCACGCGATAATCCGCAATGGCGCCATCTTTGAGCGGACGGCTGGCGACGATGGTATCCGGCGTGCGCCCGATCATTTCCTTGGCCTCATTGCCGACCGCCAACACTTTGTTTTCCAAAAGAGAAATAGCGACCACGGACGGCTCGTTGATAATGACGCCCTTGCCCGGCACAAAAACCAGCGTATTCGCCGTTCCGAGATCGATACCGATTTTCCGCAAAAACATTGGTTTCATAAAGTTTCTACGAATTACGAATGAAGTACGAATAAACCAATCCTTATCAGACATTTGAAAGAAATATTTGTATATTTGTAAAAGATTTGTAATTTGTAGTTATTGCAATTTGTAATAAATCTATAACTTATCTATTCACTCGCCGTATCTGTGCGCCGATTTTCTGCAGACGTTCTTCAATCCGCTCATAGCCGCGGTCTACCTGATAAATATCTTCGATAATAGTTTTTCCGCTCGCCACCAAAGCGGCGATGATAAGCGTCGCCCCCGCGCGCAAGTCAAAACTTTTTATTACGGTTCCAAAGAGAGGCGTCTTGCCGTGAATGAGGACTTGATGCGGATTCAAAACATCCGCGCGGGCGCCCATCTTGACCAATTCCGGAATAGAGTTGAAGCGTCCCTCGAACAGCGTTTCGAAAATGAGCGTGTCGCCTTCAGCCTGCGTTGCAAGCACTCCAAACAGCGCCTGCGTTTCTGTCGGAATACCGGGGTAAGGCAATGTGCCGACTTTACTCACCGCGCGAAGTTTTTTGGCCGGCACGACAGTAATTTCATTCTTGCCCACGATAAAATCAACTCCGAATTCCCGCAGTTTTTCGAGAACGATATCAAGATGTTCCTCTCGGGCATTCACGACGGTGATTTTGCTCCTGGTCGCCGCGCCAAGAATCAGGAATGTCGCGGCTTCGTTGTGATCGGGAATAATCTCATATGTCACGCCAGAAAGATGTTTCTTGCCGGTTATAGAGAGAGTGTGAGTGCCTAGTCCTTCGATCCGCGCACCCATTTTTTGAAGAAAATGCCCGAGGTCTTCGACATGCGGTTCGGTGGCGGCGATTTTGATCTTTGTTGTTCCGGGGAGAGTAGCCGCGAGAAGCATCGCATTTTCAGTGGCCGTGACAGAGAATTCCCGAAGCACCACCGTGGCTGGATGACGCCTGTCAGCATTGACGCGGTAACCTTTCTCGTCACTTTTGATGGTAACGCCCAATTTTTCGAGGGCATCAATATGTGTTTCGACAGGACGAGCGCCGATAACGCAGCCTCCCGGCTGACGGAGAGAAAACGTGGCGAAACGACCAGAAAGCGCGCCGAGGAGGAGAATCGAGGAGCGCAGGCGCTTGACTTTTTCCTGGTCAATTTTTTTGGGATCAACTACCCGGGTATCAATCATAACCGTCGATTGCCCTTGCCATTCTACCGTCGCTCCCATACTCTCGAGAATTTCCAGCATACGAAAAACATCCTCGATACGAGGGATATTTTTCAAGACACACGGTTCTCTAGAGAGGAGTGTCGCAGCGATAATAGGCGTCGCCGCGTTCTTGAGTCCTGAGACAATTATGCTTCCGGAGAGCCTTTTTCCGCCCTCAATTTCAAAAACTTCCATACTGGACAGTATAGCTGAGATAAGGTCACAAATCAAGAAACAAATCAGCTTTTCTGCTTGCGCAGGTAGTCATAGGCGGACAGCGCGGCAGCGACTCCATCGCCGGCAGAAATGTTGTTTTGCTTGTAGGGGGCATCGGTCGCATCTCCCGCCGCAAAAATGCCGGGCCGGGATGTGGCGCGGGTCCGATGATCGAGGATAATTTCTCCGCGCTCATTCAGATCGAGCAAGTCTTTGACAAATTCCGTATTCGGTACCATCCCGATTTCCACAAAGACGCCATTGAGATC
>JAHFOM010000011.1 GCA_023261685.1 Candidatus Moraniibacteriota bacterium
GTCTTGTCGATGCGGTCGATGATGCCCGAGACGATGTGCTTACCTGTTTCTTCGGTACCGATTTCTATGGCGAAACGGCTTTCGAGCGCCACGATGTTGTAGTCTGCGGGTTTGGTGCGAGCGAGATAATTCTGGATAATGGTGACGCCCTGAGAGAATGCTGCGCGCTCCTCCATCTCGTTTTCGTATACTTCGCTGTTCCAACCCTTGGCGAAATAGTCGAGCGCCTGTTCGACAGAGGGGGAGAGGATGGTGGGCGTGTGGATGTAGTGGAGGACCGAGTGCAAGAGCGTGCCAAAAACAGCCTCCTTGGACTTGGGCTCTTTGATCTTGTCTATCTGCCGGAACTTGTATTTCAAGGGGCAGGTCTGATAGGTGTCGAGGGCGGAGTAGGATATGCGCATACGGGACAAGATAAGTGATAATAGATAATTGATAAGAAATGATTGGGCAAGATATCAGTCAAAGCCACTTTATATATATATATCACTCACCCTTTATCTTTTATCTTCTGATCTTATTCTATCAGAGAAATCGTTTCTTTCATCTATTGACAATAGTGTAATTTTGTGCTATGATGGAATAGAAGTACATTAAAAATATGGCAGAGAGATTTTGCTTCTGTAAAAGCATTATTTTTGTTTTTTCTCAACAACTTCAACAACTGGAGAGTAACGATGAGTGGTGATAGCAGACTGGACGGCGGGAGTGGTCTTGGTCGTGAAATTGGCAAATTGCCAGATGGGCGGCCAGACCTGCATTCTTTTTTGGAGAGAGGACGACGCTTCTTTGGCCCAGCGGAGGAAATTGCTGAGCTTGAACAAGAACTGGAGCGAGCCAACAAAGAAATAGTTCGATTAAAAAATAAGCTCGCCGAACAAATCAGACAAACACACGTTGACTCGCTGACAGACCTCTTGAGCCGCCAAGGAGTCAAAGAGGTTCTGAAAAACAGAGTTGGAATTTTGAGCAAGCGTCTTGCTACTGAGCGCCGGCAAAAGGACTTTGTTGCGGCGGTGCTGTTTATTGACTTGGACAACTTCAAGCTGGTGAATGATACGACGGGGAGTCACGAGAGAGGAGACGCACTCCTGAAAAGTTTCGCTGAGAAAATGCGGGTGACATTCTATGACACCTTCAAGCGAGAAACAGATATCCTCGGGAGACTGCACGGCGACGAATTCGTGATCGTCTCACTCTACACGACGCCAGGCGAAACACAGAAAATTGCAGAAAAGTTTCGGGAAAAAATTGAGCAAGACGCCCAATTTACTTTTCCACATTTTTCTGTGACAGTGAGCATAGGAGTCGTTGAGATTCCTATTTCAAGCGGCAGTGATATTGAGAGCATTATTGAATCGGCTTTGTCACTAGCCGATGGACAGATGTACAATTCCAAAAGAACAGGGGGCAATTGCGTTACGGTCTACAAAAAATCGTAAACTTGTACCTCAAGTAAAAATCCGGAAGGAGCTGATCCCAGCACCTTCCGGTTTTATTTTTTTAAAAAAGATATATCACATACTCTGCGCTCTGTCATAGTGAATCTATGAGAAGCGGGGTATAGAGGCGAGATCTGATAGCAAGAGAATTATTTAGTAGAATATGCTAAATGTCGTCTTATGTAACTTATGCGACATTACGATAGGAGCAGATGTATCGAAGTGCTCGTGATTGTATGTATAGACTCCACCGCTGCTGTTTTTTCTTTTTTTTGAAACGAGCTCATAGAATGCGTTCTGAGACCTTTCCAATATCTTTTGATATATATCTCCCTGTCCCTCCTTCTCTTTGTGTTATTTTTTACGCTGTTTCTTTGTTCGTATCAGTGTCTCTATAATGTGGGATAAGCACCTTCATCTTTTCACCGGACAATCCTCCCCTCTTTTTTGAAAAAATGGCGGGGGAGTCTTGAGAGAAGAAAAATAATGTACAGGGAGTTCTATGAGACTTTTTGCTCGACGCTCTGTAATTCATTGATGATGTAAGTTTGCGTAAACTTTCGTACCGCTTTGTCGAGACGTATGATGTCAGTAAGGGTGCGGATAGGTAATGTGCGTGGAAAATGTTCTAAAACAGAGGCGAGTATCCGTGGGATATCGACAAACCGGATGCGTTCTTTCAGGAAGGCTTCCACGGCAATTTCATTAGCGGCGTTTAAGATAGCCGGAGCACCAGCCCCTTCTTCGAGTGCCTTATAAGCGAGTCGTAAGCAGGGAAATTTTATGAAATCAGGTTCTTCAAAAGTCAGTTGAGAAATCTTGAAAAAATCGAGTGATGGTATGCTTGTGTTCAGACGCTTAGGGTATCCGAGGGCATGAGCGATTGGTGTTTTCATATCGGGGTTGCTTAATTGAGCGATGACAGATCCGTCAGTGTATTCCACCAGAGAGTGAATAATGCTCTGTGGGTGGACGACTATCTGTATATGTTTCGGTGCGATGTGAAATAAAAAATGCGCTTCGATGACCTCTAAGCCTTTGTTCATCATTGTGGCACAGTCGACGGATATCTTTCTTCCCATTTTCCATTGTGGATGCGCGCAGGCTTGATCGGGCGTGACGTTTCTCATATCAAGAGCAGGCGTTGTGCGAAATGGGCCTCCGGACGCCGTTAAGAGAATGCGTCGAATCCCCGACTTAGTTTTGTCGCCAGCGTAGGTCTCCGGTAAGCACTGAAAAATAGCGTTGTGTTCGCTGTCGATAGGTAAGAGCGTCGCGCCATACTTTTTGACCGCGTCCATAAAAAAGGTACCGCCAACCACCAAAGACTCTTTGTTCGCGAGTAATACCGTCTTTCCGGCAGTGATGGCGGCGAGAGTAGCACAAAGCCCGGCAACGCCGACGATAGCGGCCATAACTATTTCCGCATCAGGGAGCGAAGCAGTATACTCCAAATTTTTTCTCCCAGCGAGTACTTTGGTTGTCGAGCCCGCTTCATGGAGTTTCTTTGTGAGCCACTGAGCTGAGGATGTATCTACTAGAACGGCGTACTGTGGCGTAAACAAGAGACACTGCTCAAACATTTTTTCCGCCTGAGAAAAAGCCGTCAAAGCGACAATGTGAAATTTTTCCCGTTGTTCCGCTAGGACTTGTAAGGTACTCATACCGACACTGCCAGTGGAGCCGAGTATGGTTACGCCTCGCGAGACTTTTTCTTCCATAAGAAAGATTTTATGGTAATATACATTTTTTACAAGATTATAAAACACCAGGAAGTGTTTCGTCCTGTTATAAATAATTTAAGTATTTACAAAAGCGCTGATTTTCTTCCAGAAAAACAAATGAGTGATATTGATAGCGTGACCACCCTTCGGTTTGAGAGCATACGTGGCGCCGGTTTTTTCAGCAAATGAGCGTATGGGTGCGGATGACACCACGGTATCATCGGCGCAGTGCAGGATGAGTATTTTTTTGCCGATGATGGACTGTGTGTGATCGGATGGATTATAGAAATCAGTTTTGATGAGTTTCTGCCAATCGCTTTTGTGGTGGAGCCGGTACGCGCCGCCAAAACCCGCCTCGACGAAACGGATATGCTGCTTCTGCGGCTCGGTTTTTTCAACCGAGTGCCAATCGAGTACCGGAGCGAGCGCGATGATTTTCTTGACGATGGGCAGGTGGCTGTTCAGTATGACGGCTGGTCCCCCGAAGGATGTGCCGAAGAGATGGATGGCAGACACTTTTATTTTTTGGAATTCTCCCGTGGCGATGTCTGTAAAGCCTTTATTTTTGGTAAGATCGTCAATGACATCGCGGATGTCTTGCGCGGGTGAACGTTCAAGAAAAAAACCGTCGCTTTCCCACGTGCCGCGATAACGCGGAAAGATGGCGACATAGCCTTGAGAAGCCAAAAATTGCAAGAGGCTTTTTTTATTGGGCGATGAAGGCAGTCCGCTGACAAAAATCGCCACTCGCCCCGTCTGTCTTATCGGGAGTACTATCTCGGCTACGATGTCTCTGGCAAAACGCGCGCGGAGAGGATGGGTTGGAGATTTTTTCATCATAATCGGATATTTCTCTCTTCGGGTGGCTGGTGGAGACATCTATGAAGTCTTGTTTCCCTCTTCTTATGGCAGATACACATTGGGATTGACGGTGGCACCAATTGGAATCTGGAGACCTTTAACGGTTTTTGATGCGACTAATTCGTACGATTTGGCAGAGAAAACAGTGAAGTGAACATGCGGTCCCGTCGAATAGCCGGTGCTGCCGACAGCCCCAATCTTATCGCCTACATCCACCTTGTTTCCTTTGCTGACAGAAATCGAGCTCATATGCCCGTAGAGGGTGATGAGTCCGTTGCCATGGTTTATAGCGACCCACTTGCCATACGCATATCTGCCGAGGTTCCCGGTACCGATGACTTGACCGCTTGCCGAAGCAAAGATGGGTGTCCCACTTGCTGCCGTGAAATCGATGCCGTTGTGTTTTCCTGAGGCGTAGGCGTTTTTGGAAAACTTCGTTTTGCCGTAGCCCTGGCTGATGCCGAATTTTTTCAAAGGGTATGCAAGAAGACCCTTCTTGAAAGCTGGGATATCTTTGAGATTCAAGTTGTCTATTTTTCCAGCTTCCAATTCCTCGATTTCTCCTTCTATTTCCTCGCGCTGTTTTTGTAGATCATCGACGAGCGTATCATACTTTTTGACTTCCGCCTGCGTCTTGTTGAGGAGGTAAGCCTTATTTTCTTTGGTGCTTTCAAGGTAATCGTTGCGTTCGGTCAGTTGAGCATATAGTGTGGCGGTTTCCGCTTTCTTCTCTTCAATGGCCGTGCGTTCCCCTACAAGGCTCTCGCGGAGCGTTTTGACCGAGTCCAGCATATCACTGATCTTGCCATTGACTTCTGTCGTCCATCCTTCCTTATTCAAATAGGAAAGTGTCTCACCGGCGGAAAAAATAAGGGTGGAAACATTGCCGGAGTAATCGTCGTAGTACACGCGCATCAGTTCTGAGAGAATCTGTTTTTGGCTGTTGATGAGCGCCTCTTTTTCACTGATACGCTGACCGAGACTGGCGACATCGCTTTCCAATGTATCTAATTTTTTCTTATTGAGACCGATTTCAAGTTCCAGTTTGCCAGCCTGTGCTTCGAGAGACTTGATCTGGTCATTGAGCGTCGATCCCTGACGCTCTTTGAGATTGATGATCTGATTGTAGGCTTTGATTTTCGCGTTGATGGCATCAAGCGCATCCTGCTTATCGTCAAGAACTTGTTTCTGCTTCTCACTCAGGTCTATCTGGGCGTCTGTCCAAGAAACAAAAACAATGCTGCTCAACAGGAGCATAGTTACGAGAAAACTGGCGCGATAATTTTTGTATTGTTGGCGCATAGTATCTTTTATTATACCACAGCCAGAAAGTGCTTTAAGAAAGGGATAGAAGAGCATTGTGAATGCGCTTGAGACTCTCATCTTTTCCCAAGACCCACGCGACATCGAAGGGCGATGGCGAACGCTCGGCTCCGGTGAGCGCGACACGTAATGGCCAGAGAAAATCCCCCCTGCCCGAAACACTGCCCGCAGGGCTGTGGGCGGGTCGGTATTCCCCTGCCGCTTCCATCAGGACGGCTTCCAATGCTTCTCTCTTTTCCCAATCGGCATCATCAAGACTAGCCAGAGTCGCCTCGGCCTTTGTCAGTGCGTCTCTAGTCATATCGGCAGTATTCTGTTTCCAATTGAGGAGCGCCTTGTCGTAGATACTATCTTCGGCAAAGAAAAACAGATTGTTCTCCCCCACATCAGAAAGCTTTACCAGTCGATCCTGTTCAATCAAAAGAAGTCTTTTTATAAAACCCGTTTTTATTTCTTCGTTCACTGTTAACTGTTGACTGTTCCATTCCTTGAAAAACTCTTTCGCTTCAAGAAACGGAAGTGCTCGCTTGTATAATTCTTCGCTCGAAAGTCTTTTGATATATTCCGCATTCATCCAATCCAGCTTTTTCAGATCGAACACGGCGCCCGCCTTGTGGACTTGGGCTAAGTCGAAAGCCGATATCAATTCTTCCAGCGTAAAAATTTCTTGCGTCTTCCCCTGCCCCGGATGCCACCCTAAAAGCGCTACGAAATTGATGAGTGCTTCCGTGAGGTAGCCTTTCTTCAAATAATCTTCCACCGCGACATCGCCTTGACGTTTGGAAAGTTTGCTTTTATCAGCGTTGAGCAAGAGCGGAATATGGGCGAAGCACGGCAGATCCCAGCCGAACGCTTCATACAGCAGGATGTGCTTGGGCGTCGATGGCAACCACTCTTCAGCCCGGATAATATGGCTGATACCCATCAGGTGATCATCTATGACATTGGCGAGGTGATACGTAGGGAAACCATCAGACTTCATCAGTACTTGATCGTCGATATCCCGGACATTGATGGTTACTTGTCCGCGGACCATATCATCAAACATCACATCACCTCTGTCTGACACAATATTAAGACGGAGGACGGAAGGTTCGCCGGCCGCCAATCTCTTTGTCACTTCATCAGGTGCCAGCGAGAGACAATGCTTGTCGTACTTCGGCGCCTGCTTGTGTTTTGCCTGTTCTGCGCGCAGCTCCGTGAGACGCTCTGCGGTACAGAAACAATGATACGCCTTGCCACTCCCCACCAATTCATCAGCGTATTTTTTGTATAGATTCAATCGTTCGCTCTGGATGTATGGGCCATAATCGCCCACCTCGGTGATTTCAGGATACTTCCTCGATGCTCTCCCATTCGCCTGATTTTTCAAACGGGGACCTTCCTCATACTGCATTCCGAGCGCATCGAGCGTTCGTATCAGGCTTTCTGCTGATCCGGGAACAAAGCGTTTCTGATCCGTGTCTTCGATGCGCAAGATAAATACGCCATTATTTTTCTTGGCAAAAAGATAATTGTAGAGCGCGGTACGCAGGCCGCCAACGTGGAGGTAACCAGTCGGTGACGGAGCAAAACGGACGCGGATGTTCGATACGGCAGGCATAGGTATTGTTTCAGTTATTTTTTTATTGTAGCGGAAAGGAAGAGAAAAGGGAAAACAACGAGGGCGTTCCAGATCCGTCGCCATCTCTTGGGCTGTCGGATGAGCCGCCAGAGCCATTCGAGTCCGATGGCGCGGAGAAATTGTGGCGCGCGTTTTTGTTTGCCGGTCAGGTAGTCAAACGAGCCGCCGACACCCATAGCTAACCGCAATGCAGAAAAATCGGCCTTTAACTGAGTAAGAAACAATTCTTGCACTGGTGCTCCAAAATTGCACAAGATAATTGCGGAATTTCCAATTTCCAATTTCCAATTTCCAAAATTCCAAACATCAATATTTGCGCCATCAATAATAAGTCGAGGATATTTTTTGAGAATTGCCATCTTTATTTCTTCAAAAGAACTGAGTCCATCTTTGTTGACGGCAAGATAGACGGATAACGTTTGTTCATTTGCGAGAGACAATATTTCATTCATCAAATCAGTGCCGGGGAAACGCTCTATATATGTTCCTCGTAAAAGTCCCGCCAAGACGATGCCGAATCCATCCGCGACACAGAGATCGGTATCGAGCAACACCGTACGGAAGTCAGTGTTTTTTTCAGCCTCTCTAAGAAACTCCGGATTGATGGTGGCTATCTGATGAAACTTCGGCTCTTTCAAAAAAGTCTTCACACGGAGTAGAATCTCTTCTCGCGTCAGCACATCTATCGGGATACCGAGTATATCCATATCTCTTACAGTAATGGAAACGTATCTATCTGTTCGTAGCGGCGCTTGCCTTCGAGTGAGAAGCTTTCGAATACCGCGACGGTATCGACCGGCTCTATGAGAAGGAGTTTTTCTCTGAGCTTCGGCTTCTCATCAAGCTTCAGCCATTTGGATTTCTTGATCTTGGCGAGGGTCATGTGCGGACGATAGACTTTCTTTTCGGTGATGAAAGAGGCAAATTCTTTTTCGATGGCTTCTCGAAGTGAACGGAGCGCGTCACTTGGTTCTCCGGTCAACCAAATTGTTTTCGGTGACTCTTCACTGTCCATCAATCGTATACCGCTCCATACCAGTTCGAAAGATTCAGTGGATCGGCAGACTTCGCCCACGCGCAGGCAGACATCAGCTACCGCTTCTTCGCGGACGAATCCGAGAAAAAAAAGCGTCACGTGGAGGTTGTCGGGTGCCGTAAAAATGACCGCTTCTTCGGGCCACGTTTCTCTTTCTTGGGTTAAGCGTTTGCGGAGCGCCGGCGAAAGCGGAATCCCGACAAACAGTCTGCGGGTCTTGTTCATATCCCTACTCTGGCAGAAATGAGCTAAAAAAGCAATGAATGAGGCTTATATACTATCCTGATGCACAATGGTCCAGCCATCAAAAGTAATTTTTTGTCTCCATTTCACCACTCATCAGGACCTCTCGGCTGAACGAAAAAAAGTCGCCCCCAATCAATGGCGGAGCAGCTTCTTTTTTCGAGCCGAGAGGCCTTCTTCAGACAATGTGAAACGAGAGCCAAAAAATTACTTTTGGCGGCTGGACTGAGGTGGGTACAGGTGTGTTTCAGATGAGGATGTAAGAGGGTATGAAAAAGCCCCGAGCAGATCGATGATCTACTAGGGACTTTTTTTCGGTCTTGTTTCTGCAACTCAGCCCAGCGAGGCTTCACGAAAAATTTGATCGATATTCTGTGCTTGTCGCAAGAGCTCTCTTGCCATCTTCCGTCGTCTGCGGAAATGGCGGGATGCGTTCAGACAGAAAAGCAACAATTCCACACAAGACCCGACCGCAGCTCCTATGATGAGCGCATATAAAAACGCCGGTGGAGGGAGTTTGTCTATCAGTAGCGGAAGTACTGCTGTTATGCCAAGACACGTCAAGAGATGTCTCTTGGCTCCATAGAATTGGGAAAGCTTCATTGGCAGCCAGAGAGATATTTGGTCTTCCGGATATCCCCTGTTGACGCTTTCCTTGAGAGGGAGGATAGTGCCCAGTTGTTTGAAGAGTCTGTCGGACCATTCTTGGAAGTTCGGAGAACCGAGAATATCCTCTTCTCGGTTGAAGAACGATATCCTCAGGTTCGGGCTTATGATCGGCCCTACGAGTACTTGAAGACTGATGTTTCCAGCGAGCGCTGCCTCGATTATAGGACTGTTTTCAGTCCATCTGCTTACCACTCTCAGTATAGCCTGCTTCTTGTTTTCCAGGTTGATATAGTTGGCTCCGGCGGTAGTACAAAGCTCTTCATAAAATGTAGTCATCGTCGATGTCCTCCTTGTAAGGTGTAAGGGTTGAAAGTCTGGATTGTTAATGTTCAATACGCACTGAGACACGGCTTACCCGCAGTGATTATCAGTTCATTCCGATAACGTATCATTGTAGCAGAATATATAAAAAGAATCAATATCGGTCTGGTGCCAGAGCTGGAGTTTACGGGCTAATCCAGTTAGAATAGAACTATGAAGAAATCTGCTCTCTATCGTCTGGAAATCGCTCCGCTGGTGATCTTGCCTCTGGTTCGCTCGCCGTTTTTCAGCTACCTCTCGGCTGTACCGGTGACAGCGGGCTCCTCCGTCAAGATCCCCTTTGGTAAACAAACTCTGGAAGGAGTGGTGTTTGGCTGTGCTCCCCTCCCTGGCAGAGCACCGAGCTGGATGAAATACGTCGGAGAAATTCTCGAGCCGGATTTTCTCACTGCCGAACAGCTGCAATTGGCGGAATATATTGCTGAAGAATATTTCACCCCGCTCGGCAAAACGCTCAGGCATTTTCTTCCGCGCCGCGCCAAAGCCAGAAAAAAGAACGTCTCCTCCCCTGCTCAAAAGAGAGAGACACTGCGTCCGACGAAGGAAGAAGCGAAAATCCTCAAAGACGTTGCCGCGCTGGAACGAGAGACACCGGGATATATCGATACTTCTTCTCTCAATCATCCGCATCGTCTGTTCGCGCACCTCGCCAAAAAAATAGCAGTTGAAAAACAGCAGGCATTGTTTTTGGTGCCGGAGATGACGCTGTTGCCAGAGTGGGAGGCGCTTTTTCTGCGATGCATATCTCAAGAAAAAATAGTGGTGCTCTCGAGTCAGTTGGCGGATGGACCATATTTTGAGGCATGGGAAAAGATCAAGAGCGGCGAAGTGAATATCATTCTTGCGACGCGACAGGGATTGTTCGCTCCTTTCAAGAATCTGAAGTTGGTGACGCTCCTTGAAGAGCAGGACGAAAGTTACAAGCAGTGGGATATGAGTCCGCGCTATGATGGCAAGCGCGTTTCAGGAGAGCTCGCTCTGCTTCACCATGCGAAACTGCTCCTCACTTCGGGTACCCCGAGCATCGAAAGTCGTTACCGGCTGAAAAAACAACAGTATGTTCCTCTGGTTCCACCGCAGAAGACCGCTCCTCTCGGTCCCCTGCTCGAAATGGTGAACTTGCGTCTGGAACGGTATAAGAAAAATTATTCTCCGCTTTCACAGGCACTCACCCTCGCCATCCGGACGGCGCTCAGTGAAAAAAAACAGATTCTTCTGTATATCCACCGCCAAGGAATGAGCGCTTTTTCCGTGTGTGAACACTGCAAAAATATCATCCGTTGTCCTGATTCGGGGCACGCACTTTCCGCTAACAAAGATGGGACATTTCGCTGTCTGTTTTGTGCCTACAAAACCGGCTCTTTTCCCAGTTGTCCTTCCTGCGGACATTTGGGATTTCGGCATATCGGATTTGGTACGGAACGAGTCGAGCGCGAAGCAGAGAGACTCTTCCCTTCCGCTCGTATTTTCCGGGCTGACGGATCAACGATGCGGGCGCCCGGCAGCGTTCAAAGACTCTTTGAGCAAGTATCGCAAGGTGCCGTCGATATCCTCATCGGTACGCAGATGATACTCAAGGGCCCGACCTTGCCAAAAATGGCTCTTTTTGGTATGATTGATGCGGATAGCTTGCTTGCTTTTCCTGATTTTCGCGCCGATGAGAAGCTTTCGCATATTTTGAATCGGGCGATCGGACAGATTAGCCACAAGGCAGTCAAACAAAGTCAAAGTCAGGCTCGTCTCAGAGAGCGAGAAGAGAGCGCTCCGGGAAAAATTTTCATCCAGACATTCCATCCGGAAAGCGCTTTTTTCCAGAGAATCGCCTCGCTCGATTCGGAAGTATTTGCCGAACAATTGCTCGCTGAACGTGAAGATCTGTCTTACCCCCCATTCTCCCGGTTGATTACGCTTACCTGTCAGGGCAAGACGAAAGAGGAAGCGGATAGCAAGGCAGAAACCCTCGAGCGCTCACTTTCTCTGTTGCTTCTTGAGGGAAAAAGAAAACGCCAGTATCGTCTCAATGCTCCCCAACCGGCAAAAAAGCAAGGGATGAAAAAATTTTTCGAGAGCACTCTTGTATTGCGTATTCCATCAGGTCAGCCGATTCCTCTCGATATCCATTCTTTTTTACGAAAAAACACCGCTCTGTACAGTATCGACATTGATCCGCTTTTATTGCTCTGAAATTATGCTGTCATTGGTGACCGGCGCCACAACCGAAGTACTGCTCAAGAAGACTGAGCGCGTGAAGGATCCCCTGACCAAGGAGATTCAGATGCTGTTGCCTGAAATGATCCGGATGATGCGGGAAGAGAACGGTGTCGGCTTGGCCGCTCCGCAGATCGGGCTTTCGCTGCGATTGGCAGTAGCGGAGGTGGAGAACGAAATATTCTATTTTATCAACCCGGAAATCACTTCGCTTTCTCAGGAAAAGATTCTTTTTGAAGAAGGATGCCTCTCTCTGCCGGGAGAGTTTTTCCCTATTCTCCGTTCCGAGGAAGTCACCGTCCGGTATCAAAATGAAAAAGGTTTGCCGAAGAAAATCCGCGCCACAGGACTGCTCGCCATCGTCATCCAGCACGAAGTGGATCATCTTGAAGGCATTCTCATCGTCAACCGTCACAAAAAACAACAGCGGAAAAATATACCCTCTTCAGAAAAAAATTATGATCGCCTTGCTTGATTTCTTCCGCTCGAAGCGGAAAGATGCTCTCACCCAAGAATCAGTTTTGTCCGAAGATGTCCGAGAGGAGATACGTGCTCACGGAACACCGAAGATCCGCGTGATTTTTATGGGAACGCCGACATTGGCAGCTACTCTTCTTTCCGGATTGGTGGAACAGAAATATAATATCATTTCCGTCATTACGAAGCCGGATCGTCCGATTGGCCGCAAACAGGAAGTGACGGAGAGCGCCGTCAAAAAGAAAGCGCTCGAATACGGATTGCCGATAGACCAGCCGGAGAAACTCGATGAGGCAGCGATTGAAAAGATTCGCGCCCTGAAACCGGATCTCATTATCGTGGCGGCGTACGGAAAAATCCTCCCCCAGACACTCCTTGGGATACCCGGTTTCGGCTGTATCAACGTCCATACATCGCTCCTGCCCAAATGGCGCGGCGCTTCCCCAGTGCAAAACACTCTCCTTGCTGGTGAGACGGAAACCGGCGTCACCATAATGCTGATGGATAAGGGTATGGATACCGGAGATATCATCGCTCAAAAACAAATTGCTATCGGGGCCGATGAATTGAGAGAGGAGCTTCTCCTTCGTTTGACCGAAGAAGGGAAAAATCTTCTCTTGGAAACAATACCGCTCTTTGTCCGGCGGAAGACTACACTGACGCTTCAAGACAGCACGCTCGCTACTTTGTGTCAGCTCATCGAACGTGAAGACGGACATATTATATGGACGGATGACGCCTCGGCAATATACAACCGGTACCGGGCGCTTGCTCCCTGGCCGGGTATCTTTGCTTTTTGGAAAAAAGACAACGAACTGTTGCGTCTCAAATTACATCGCATCTCGTATCAGAAACAATCCCCGCAAACCGCACATCCGATCGGGCAGGTGTTTGAAGTGGGAGAAAAAGTGGGCGTAGAGACCGGGTCAGGCATTGTTTTTCTCGAAGAAGTCCAATTGGAAGGAAAAACCAGACTGCCGATTGCAGAGTTCCTGCTCGGCAACAAGGAGATTATCGGCGGTTTTTTGCAGTAATAAAAAGATTTATTTATGGCACATCCTGACAATACGAGAGATCAGAGGGCTTTTGTCATCGGCGGTCTGCTCATCCTGCTGGTTGGCGGGTATTTCATCGGCAAGAATTTTTTTTTCAACAATGAACGGACGGACGACTCGTCCACTCCTCCGGCTCTCGTGGATAAAAAAGAAGGCGTGCCCCTGATGGAGCCGGCAGTGCTTCTCAAAAAAATGCAGAATGGCGATGCCTTGATGTTGGTTGATATACGCGATGAGACATCTTTTCAAGAAGCGCATATAGCCCACGCGGTTTCGGTACCGATCAGCGGCCTTGGCAGTGTTGCTCCGGCGCAGGATGAGACGCTGGTCATTATTTTTTCTGACAATGATCCGCAGGCTTTTGAAACGGCAAAAAACATAATGAGCCAGAAGTCTTTCCCCTATTTTTTTCTTAAAGACGGATTAGCAGGGTGGAAGGCTTCGAACGCGCCGCTGGTTTCTCTGGGCGATCCGAACTCTTTCGTGGATCAGTCCAAAGTGACGTTTATAAAACTGGAAGAATACCAACAGGCGGGAGGACAGAATAATCTTTCCATTACTCTGCTCGATGTCCGGAGCGAAGCTGATTTCAAGGCAAAGCACTTGAAAGGAGCACTCAACATACCGCTCAGTCAGTTGGAAAAACGTGCGGGTGAGATTCCCGCCGGTCGGCAGATTGTTATTTATGGCAAAGATGACCTCGAAGCATTTCAAGCCGGCACCCGCCTTTTCGATCTCGGCATTTTCTCCGCCCGCACATTCATCGGCAACAACATCCTCGCTCCCGAATCGGGTTTATTCCTTGAACCGTAAATCTCTTTGAGATAAAAAACCGATCCAAAAATCTTTTGTCTCTGCTCTCGACTCAGAAGCCTCTCTCGGTTATCAGAAAAACGAGCCCCCAATCAACGGCGGAGAAGCTCTTTTTTCTGAACCGAGAGGGCTTCTTCGGACAAGGAGAGCAACCGCCAAAAGATTCTTGGAGCGGTATTTTTTGAAACAATAAAGCGATGACCAAGATAATGAAAGAATAAAAAAAGACCCGAGGAAACTGCGATGCAGTTTCCAAGAGTCAAATTATCACAGCGCTACGTTGTCAGGGTAGAGAACCCGGTCGCCAGCGCCATCGCGATGAGGACTATCAATCATTATGCCGCCGACGAACCACTCGCGGTAGCCGGAGAGCCATTTGACACGCACGACGAAGATTTTGCGGTCCACACCTTCCAGATAGAGGCGATTGTAGCCTTCTTCTTCTTCTTTCCCGTTGGGGTACATCTCGATCAGACTGGCGATGTCTTCCCAGTTGCCGAGGTGGTGCTTGGGAAGGTTCTGGCGGATCTCACGGTCGAGGTAGTCATCTTTGAGATGCTCCACTCCGTAGGTCCGCTCGGGCGTGCTTGCAACCGACATGAGGACCGGAAAGACATCCTTCCGGAAGGAATCCGAAATACTTACCCCCATACGATTGAAGAACTCGTGCGGATCAAGCGGCTTGTCTCGGGCCGGAAAGGTGATCAAGCCATCCGGTTTGAGAATATCGGTTTCTTGGATCACCTGATCAGTAGTGGTTGGTGCCGACATCACCAGTCTCCTTTTGTGAATGTGCGTTCCCTTTGTGCCGGGAATTAAGAGCAGTGCAGATGTTTATCTACAACATTTTATTATACACCTAAAATACGGAAAAGTCAATAGAAAACAGGAAAAGAGGCTCGTATGAGCCTCTTTTTAGTCATCTTTATATTCCCTTCTTACCCGACAATGGCGAGGATGTCTTTGTAGCTGGTGATGAGGTATTCGGCGCCTTCGATCTTGATTTCTTCACCTCCGTAGCGTCGGAAAATGACCTTCTGACCGGCTTTGACCTTGATCTTGTCGCTCTCCCCTATGGCCATCACTTTGCCGAGCTGGGAGCGCTCTTGACTCGCGGTGTCTGGCAGATAGATACCGGCGGAAGTTTTTTGTTCCGGCTTTTCGGGCTGGATGAGAACATTTTCGCCGAGCGGTTTGACATTCGTTTTTTGCATATCTTTATCTTTACTGATTATGAATATACCTAGTATAGGAAATATCAGCAGTCAAGTCAACAGAGTGCTGAAGAGGGTCAAGCCTACTCTTAATATATGTGCATACGCGCACAAAAGATTTTTTCATCTCCGCTCTAGACTCATCAAGGCTCTCGGTTAGCGGAAAAATCAGCCCCCAATCAACGGCGGAGAAGCTCTTTTTTCCGAACCGAGAGCTTTTCTTCGAACAGGTAGAGCGAGAGCTGAAAAAATCTTTTGTGTAGGTACGCGATACCAAAATTTTACCCGCATATTGCAAAATGTCTGTCAGGAAAGTTTCCCGTCGCAAGAATCTTTCTGGGAGAGTTGAAGTTTTTTCGAGCATGGTGCCGTACCGCTTTGGCGGGACGGATCGAAAAAATTTCATAAGGGAATTCATCGCTGGATGAATGACTGGCTCCCGGGAAGGTTGCTTGCGATCGGGAAACTCCTCTCAGTAAAAGGCAGGAGTATTACAATTCCTTATTCTTCTCCCGAAGTATTTCCAAAGCCTTGTCCAGCTGTGGGTCGCGCTTGTTGTCGAGATCATCACGAGTGATGGTGACTTCGACATCAGGACTGATGCCGACGGTATTGATCTGATGACCGGCCGGTGTCAGCCAGCGGGCGACGGTGATTTTTACGGAAGTATCTTTGCTGACAGAAATGAGTTCCTGCACAGAGCCTTTACCAAATGATTTCTTGCCGACGAGGATGACGTTATCGCGGTTATCGCGGAGTGCTCCCGCTAGGATTTCTGAGGCGCTGGCGCTCCCCTCGTTGATGAGGACGACGGTCGGTATCTGAGACAGCACATCCCCCCCGCGGGCTTTCATTTCTTTGCGTTTTCCGGATCCGTCTTCTTCCATCACCACCACATTGCCTTTCGGCAACATCAGGCTGGCCATCTCGATGGACGTTTCAAGGAATCCGCCGGGATTATTACGCATATCTATGATCAGCCCAGTCGCTTTCTGGTCGAGTGCTTGTCTGACAGCTGCTTTGAAGTCGCGCTCCGTATCATCGCCGAAACGACTGACTCGTATAAAGGCGATGGTATCTTCCTTCATCTCGAAACGTACGCTTTTAACGAGGATGGTATCGCGCTTGACGGTAATATCGTGGGATTCTTCATCACCATCACGGAACAGAGTGAGTGTGACTTCTGTTCCTTTGGTTCCCCTGATCTTGCTCACCGCTTCTTCAAGAGACAACAGAGTGGTACTCTGCCCGTCTATTTTTAGAATCTTATCTCCTGCCAACAAGCCGGCTTTTTCGGCGGGCATTCCTTCGAGCGGCGCGATGATCGTCAAGATTTTGTCTTTTATTCCCATTTCGGCTCCGATACCCTCAAAAACACCGGAAATTTCTTCCTGAAATTCTTTCTGTTCTTTGGGGTCGAAGAAGGTCGTGTAAGGGTCGCCGGTCGCTGCCAGCATACCATCGATGGCGCCATAAAAAAGCTCATTGGCATCAAGCTTTCCTCCATCGACATATTTGTCTTTGAGGAGTCCCCAGACTTGCCAAAAGAGCGCGAAATCCACCGTCTTGTCCGGATTGTTTTTGTTGAGGATGATGGCGTCTTCCGGTGAGAGCAGGGTATCCGACTCCGCTCTGATAGCCAGCGTGTCTTTGCCTCGTTCATAGCCGCTCCAAAATGCGCCTCCGATAAGAAAGAGCACCAAGAAAAAAACAAAGGATTTTTTGAAGATCCTGTGTCCGCGCTCATATTGGGAGGGCACGATTGGTTCCATAATTCATCCGTTATGCGGCAGTGGTTTGCCACGGTATTTCCAAAAGTATTGCAGAGCACTTCGGATATGATACCATGTCAGCCTGTTGAAGAGAAGTGAGCCGATGAATCCTCCTTTGGCGCTCCCCTTGCCGTGGTAATGATAGACGAACACTTCCGGATAATAGACGACGCGCAACCCCTGTTCCCAGAAGCGCCGGCACCAGTCGACGTCCTCCATATACAGAAAAAACCGCTGGTCCATCATCCCGACACGCGCCACCGCTTCTCGTGATACGAGCATCGCCGATCCCATCAGCCAGTCGACAGCGCGGGGTTCTTTCTTGTCGTAGTCTGCCATAGTGAACCAGTCGATGTGACGTTTGGCAAAGGAGAATTTTCCGAGAAAAGTCCGTCGATAGACGATGGTCAACGGACGATAGAAACGGAAACAGCTCGGTTGGAGCGTCCCGTTGAAGTTCATCTGCTTGGGGCTGAGTACCCCGATATCCGGATGCGCTCTCAAATATGCGAGCATTTTTGGCACCGCGTCCGGAGTGAGGATGATGTCGCTGTTGATGAGAAAGATATATTCTCCATGCGCTTCTTCGAGCGACTTATTTACCATGGCTACGAAACCGACGTTTTTCCGGAAAGGAAAAAATCTGATCTCCGGAAATTCTTCCCGCATCAGTATCTCCGTGTCTTCTTCTGTCGCGCTGTCCGTGACGAGCACTTCGTAATCGATAGCGGCGCCCTCCATATGTTCCACGATGGAATGCAGGCACAGGCGGAGTAATTCCGGACTCTTGTATCCATTGATGGCGATCGTCAGTTCTTTTGTTAGCATCTCTCCCGATGATTAAGGGTTGAGCGAGTTTTTGAAGAGTTCGTGGATACGGTCGTACGTATCATTGCGAGGCAGGAGAATATATCCGGCTTCCGGCGCGCTGTTTTCCGGATGATAGAGCAGTCCTTCCTCAGTCGTATCGAGGACTTTCTGCACGAGTTTTGATTCGTTGCCGACTTTTTGGTACAGCTCCACGAAGCGTTTCATTTCCCACGCTTCCAGATTCGTCCGGATATTATTGCCAAGACTGTCCAGCACGTTATTGATCGTGTCGAAGTTAGTCAGCGTACCGGTTGCCAACGCTTTGTCTTTGATGGACTGGATGACCTGCTGCTGGCGCTTTGCTCGTTCAAAGTCGTTGGAGGTGACCCGTGATCTGGAATAACAAAGGGCTTTGTCGCCATCTAGAGTGTTTTCACCGGCTGAAAGTTTAAAAGCACCCCCGCATTCGAGGTTGGGGTTATAACAGAGCGGATAACTTTTGGCGATATAGCGTGAGCCATCTTTTCTGGTATGGTATTTGTGCTCAAACTGGGGCGGCTTGGTCGGGACGGTGAACACATACGAGTCGCAGACGTGCGGTTCACGGAACTGCATATTTTCTTCGAATGGCTCAGTCAGCGTAACATTGATCCCGCCCAATGCATTCACCAGATCTTTGAATCCCTGAAAGTTGATGGTCACGACATAGGGAATATCGAGGCCGGTCACTTCGCCGACCATCGTCCGCATATCTTCCATTCCGCCCTTGTGCAACTCGCGCTCTTCGCCCAACGCGTAGACAGCGTTTATTTTGCGATGCTCTTCACGGTTCGGCACTTTGACATAGAGATCTCTCGGTATGGAGATAAGTGAGGCGCGTGTCGTATCTTGTTCGTCCTGTTTCGGATGGATGGAGAGCACCATAATCGTGTCTGCCAAGAGTCCGCCTCCTTCGACACCCTCCCCTCGCATTCCGAGCAAGAGGATGTTGATGCGCCCGTCTTTCTCGCCGGAGAGCGTTTTGTCGACGCCGGGCAATGACTTGAGGATGCTTTTGAAAATATTGGCGTTGCCCTGAGAAATCTTGTTCAGTATGAATCCCGTTTTCCACGCGAATACCCCGAAGACGAGTACTACAAGCACGATGAAAAAAAGAGCGATACGCAACCAGCGCTTCTTTGTCGTGTTGTTTCCTGACGACTGCTTCGAAAAGATCTTAAAATTCATAAAAAGGTTATAGTTTAGTATATATATCACGTAACAGTCGGGCGCTTTTTTCCCACGAGAAAAATCGGAGGCGATTATATCCGCGCTGGATCAGGCGCTTTTTCTGTTCTGAGTCAATGAAAAGAGTATACAATTTTTCTTCGCAGTTGGCAATATTGGTCGGATCAAAATAGAGGGCACCATCGTCGGCGACCGACCGCAGGCTGGGAATATCCGAAGCGGCAACCGCTACCCCCTGACTCATCGCTTCCAAGAGCGGAATACCGAAACCTTCGTAGAGTGAGGGAAAAACGAATATATCTGCCAGTCGTATGACAGAAGGCAGATCATCGTGATCGATGAATCCCGTAAATACTACCGCATTTTCGATATGGTGTTCGGCGATGCTCCTGTCGATGGCAGTATCGGTATGGTGAGCGTTTCGATTGCCGACCAGTACCAGCGTGAGCGGAGCGCCTGTAGCGGGAGTAGTTCGGAATCGCTCCTCTAGCTTCGCAAAAGCTCCGATTAAAAACGGGATATTTTTTCGCGGCTGGAGCGTGCCGAGAGAGAGAATGAAATGTTCCGGCAGGTGGTATTTTTCTCTCAGTCGCACGGTATCTTGCTCGGTAAGAGGAGCAACGCGGAGAAATTCCTCACCGATGGCATTGGGAACAACGGCTATCTTGTCCGCCCTGATGGAGTAGTATGCGATGATCTCATCTTTGGTGAACGATGATGGCGCGATGATACACGTGGCTCGCCTGAGCGAACGACCTATGAGGAGTGCGAGAAAAAAACGGTCCGACCAGCCGATCAATTCCGGATAGGCACGGAATGAAACGTCGTGGATGTGTAGGGCTATCTTGGTCCGGCGCGGAATGAGGAATGGCAGGATATATTGCGTGTGGAGAACGTCTATCTGATGGAAGAAGAGATAGCGCGGAAGAGTAAAGAGATTCCATGCGAAACGATTGTTGCTCGGAAGAGAGACGATCTCCACATTGTGTTGTCCGAGGCATTCCAGACGGACAGCCAGCCCCCGCAATTTTTCTGTGTCTGTTTCATCAGTCAGTAAGCGATACTGATTATGCCTGTCAATCTTCAAAACTTCCTTGGTCAGATGGAAGAACACCATTTCATCCCCGGTGCGTTTCCGACCGAGCAGGCGGATATCGATGGCGATTGTTTTTCGGATATTATTCATAGGTTTCTTGATCGTTCATTGCGAGGCAGGCCAGAAAAAAGAACAGCCAGCCGAGAAACAATCCGGAATTGAAAAGATTGAATACGGTGACGCATACCCAGACAGCAGTGAGCACAAGTGCCAAAGATGAATGTTTTTTGATGGCGAGCGAGAAATGTTTCCATCCCAGTCCGAGCCAGAATATGACGAACGCGATGAATCCGATCATTCCAGTACCGAGCCATATTTCCAAAAAGATATTGCTGGCATTCAATCCTGCTCCCCGCCCGTCTGTCCCGAGGGAGTCTGAAATCACTCCGAAACCGATGCCGCTCCACCAGTGTTCTTTGAGGATACCGATGGTTTTCCCGTAAATATCCTGACGGATGCTGACATTGGGATCGGTACGAAAGATTTCCGTGATGTAGGATCCGTTTGCCTGTTGCTCCGCCCGTTCTTCCAAACGGATATGCTCGCAATCGTAGGGGGCGAGCTCCGTGAGATGCTCTATTCTTTCGGGCAGAGCGATCTCTTGTCGGCAGGCGATAGTTATTTTTTGTTCTCCCGAGGTCAAGCTTTTGCCTCGGTCAAAAAGGTCGAATGGCGTCAAACCGGTGACAGCAATCAAGAGGAGCGCCGTCAAAAAAGGAATAGCAATAAACAGTTTCAAAAGGAGCGCTCTTGTGAGAACGTATCTGTTCCAGAAACGAAATGCATCGAATAAGCCTCTCTGCCAGGCAAATATTCCGAGAGCAAGGATTATGCCCACGAAGGCTGCCAGCCAGGCGCTGCGGCTGACAGTGATGATCAGCGCCAAAAAACCAATAAACAAAAGGAGCGAAAAAAGAATACGGGCCTTGCGAAGTGAAATATACTTGGCAACCAAGGAAGGCGATACGATAAGTGCCGTCAGCGTCGCGACCAGCACCGCGAGATACCCACCCAGCCAATCCGCTTCCGTAAACGTCGCGTTGGGACGCCCCGCCATCACTTCCAGACTCTCTTTTCCGGAAAGAAACAGGACATTCTGGATGATCGCATAACAAGCAACGACGAGGAGAGAAGAAAAGATGAATGGCAGCAGCATCCGTACGTCATCGAGGGAGCGCACAAAGATACGACAGACAAAATAGAGCAGGAGGAATGAAAGGAGAATGACGCTTTGTTTCATTGCTCCTTGATCAGTACTGATCAGCGCGGAAATGAAGGCGCTCAGGGTAAAA
>JAHFOM010000012.1 GCA_023261685.1 Candidatus Moraniibacteriota bacterium
AGACCATCGAAGGCTGCCTGTGTCTTGGCAATGACCAACACTCCGGATGTTTCCCGATCCAATCGATGTACGATTCCTGGACGCAGAGGATCATCACCGATGCCGGCAAGCGCCGGATAAGTAGTCGCGATAAAATGCGCAACTGTATCACGCTCGCGATTGCCTGCCGGATGCATCTGGATGCCCGCGGGCTTGTTGAGAACCAGAAGAAAATTGTCTTCATACAGAATCGGTATCTGGATGTTTCGCCGAGACTCCAATTGAGGGGCGGAGATGGACAAGATTGCTTCAGACATCTCTATGACATCGTGTAGTTTCACGCAGTGATCAGGCGATACAAGAGCGCCGTTGAGAGTTACCTCTCCTGCTCTAATATGGCGGCTGAGGGCGCCTCGTGACAGCATATTCTCAGGGTATTTCTCCCGCAGAAGCGCCAGTAGGGCCACATCAAAACGCTTATCGACGAAGCGACGGGGGATTTCCAATATTCTTTTTTTTGCGGATACTTTCATAAAAATCGTATAAGTATACTCGTAGACGCTCCCTCGCTAGAATGATATACTATAGAACATAATAATGGGTAGAGCAATGCGGAGCAAGGCTCGCATTGTAAACAAACTTCTTTTGCTTCCCATATGAAGCAAGGCTCGCCGGAAAAAATATTGCTCAAACATAAAGCTTTCTCGTTATGAAAATCGCATTCTTTGAAACGAATGGATCGGATAAAGAGTATCTCTCAGAAGCGCTGGGCGGGCGGCACGAGCTCTTTTTCTCCGAAGATCCGCTGACTGAAGCCAATGTTTCAAAGGTCGCCGCGTATGAAATCATTTCCATTTTTATCCATTCGACTCTCACTACGACACTGATCGAAAAACTGGCAGGAGCGCGGTGCATCACGACCCGTTCAACCGGCTTCGATCATATCGACAGAGCCGCCTGCCAAGCCAGAAATATCACCGTCTGCAATGTTCCTTATTATGGGGAAAACACCGTCGCCGAACACACGTTTGCTCTCATCCTCGCCCTTTCCAGAAATGTCCACAAGTCCTACGCCCGTGGATTAAAGAAAGACTTTGCCATCGAGGGGCTCATCGGCTTCGATCTCAAAGACAAGACTCTAGGTGTCATCGGCACCGGACATATCGGCCTCCACGTCATCCGAATCGCCAAAGGCTTCGGAATGCACGTCATCGCCTGCGATACCCGTCGCGATACATTTCTTTCGGAAATACTGCACTTCAAATACGCTCCGCTCGACCAAGTATTAAAAGAGTCCGACATCGTCACGGTACATATCCCATACAATGAACAGACGCACCACCTCATCAACAAGGAAAACATCCGCCAGATGAAACCAGGAAGCCTTCTCATCAATACGGCGCGCGGCGGAATCATAGACAATGAAGCACTCGCTTGGGCGCTCGATAATGACACCCTTTCCGGCGCCGGTCTCGATGTGCTCGAAGGAGAAGAATACATCAAAGAAGAACAGCAGTATCTCCACAAGAACAACGATCCGGAACGAGCCAGAAAAATCGAGCAGAATCACAGCTTACTGAGCCGCGACAACGTTGTTTTCACGCCGCATATCGGATTTTACAGCGAGGAAGCTCTAAAAAGAATCCTTGATACCACTTTAGAAAACATTACCGGGTTCATACTCGGTACGCCCAAAAATTCAGTATCCATTACGCCAAAAAAATAACGGGCTTCTTTATACTGAACCGCTCTTTCAATCCTCTTTTTTTGAGAGGATTTTTTTTCTTTCGTCATCCGTATCTTGTGCACTTACTATGAAAAATAACACTATATATTGTTGATATTACAAAAATTAACAAAAATGAGGTCAATTTCTTGGCTTAAAAAGGGATGATTTGACACATACAAGGAGAGCTCGTATGATAGAAAAACGACTCAAACAACACTCAATCATTAACATAAAAATTATGTATCAAGATGCATGTTGCGGAGGAGATGCTTACGCATCAGGCACACCGATTATCGGTCAGCCGATTCCGGAATTCGAGGTTGATATCTATCATGAGGAAGCTTTCCGAACGGCACACCTGTCTGACTTCAAAGGCAAGTGGGTCATCTTCTTTTTCTACCCCGCGGATTTCACTTTTATCTGTCCGACGGAGCTGGAAGATATGGCAGCGCATTACCCGGAGTTTCAGAAACTGAACGCGGAAGTGCTTTCAGTCAGTACCGACACCAAATTCGCTCACAAGGCATGGCACGATCATTCTGCCGCTATCAAAAAAATATCTTTCCCGATGATCGCTGATCCCACAGGCGAGCTGACAAGAACTATGGGAGTGTACATAGAAGAAGGCGAAGATCGGGGACTGGCACGCCGAGGGACATTCATCATCGATCCGGATGGTATCTTGCAGGCCTATGAGGTACATAGCAACAATATCGGGCGTAGCGCGGGTGAGCTCCTACGCAAACTTGAAGCGGCTATCTTCGTCCGCGAGCACGGAGGCGAAGTCTGCCCAGCCAACTGGAAACCAGGCTCCAAGACGCTCAAGCCCGGTATCGATCTCGTCGGAAAAATCTAACCCAAAAAAAATGAGAAGGTTATGGCTGACATTTACACAGCAAAAGACTTCAAGCATTTACTCGGACTGGCAGGATTCTCCGATACCCTGCTGACAAACCACTTCACCCTCTACGAAGGATATGTGAAGAACACCAACGCGCTTATCAGTCTCTTGGAAACCAAAGAAATCGGCACACCTGAATATGCCGAACTACAGCGTCGTTTCGGCTGGGAGTGGAATGGTATGCGTCTGCACGAGCTCTGCTTCGGCAATATGACCAAAAATGCTTCACCCTTGGCAGAAGGGAAGCTGCGAGAAAAAATCGAGAAAGTCTACGGCAGTTTCGAGGATTGGCAGAAAAATTTTGTCGGGGTAGGCAGTATGCGGGGGATCGGCTGGGTCATCCTCTTCCACGATCGCGAAAAAGATGAGTTGTTCAGCACTTGGATTAATGAACACGATATGGGACACTTGGCAGGGTGTACGCCGCTCCTCGTTATGGATGTCTTCGAGCACGCCTATATGCTTGACTATGGAATCAAAAAGATCGACTACATTGAAGTATTTCTCAAATCTATAGACTGGGTGACTGTAGAAGAACGGTTTTCGCGCTAATACAAAAATAATATGGTGAACCGACTCACAGCCTGACTGAAACATTCTCCACGATGCTCTTCGGACTGTCGGTAGCGGTCTACTCTACCTCTATGTCTCTTACACAAGTAAAACGCCGCGACGGAGAAGTGGTTCCTTTTGATCGAGCGCGCATCGAACGGGCGATCGAGCTCGCCTGCGACGCCACAGGAGAAACAGACAAGGGCTTCATTCCGAAAATAACCGATGATATCATCCATGATCTTATTCTTTCCTGCGGGGAAGAGAGCGACGTGCATATTCCCTCCGTCGAGAAAATCCAGGATTTCGTCGAGAAGCACCTGATGAGAGAGGGGCGCTATGAAGTGGCCAAAGACTATATCCTCTATCGCGAGAAACAGAGTGAGAAACGAGAGGAGCGCAAAGAGAAGCTTGTCGAACAATTCGAGAAGCATTCAATGAAAGTGACCAAGGCAAATGGAAAACAAGAGCTCTTCGATATCAAAAAAATCAAGGCGGTGTTTGATCGTGCGGCCGCGGGATATGAGCAAGAATGCCTCTTCGAAGATTTGATCGAAGCATTCAAAAAAAATATTGTCAACGAGATCAAGACTTCCGACATCAATAAACTGCTCATCAAGACCTGCGTCGACCTCGTCACGGTAGAGAATATTTTCTGGCAAAACATTGCTGCGCGCATCCTGCTCGGCGATCTCTACAAACAAGCCATCAAAAATCGGCAGTTGGAACAAAAAGACGTCTACTCACCGGCGTCCTACAAGGCGCTCTTCGACGACTATATCGCCCGCGGACTCTACTATAAGGATTTTTATACCTACTACAGCGCTGAAGATATTTTAGAAGCAGGCAAGCATCTCTCGCGAGACACCGATCAGAGTTACGAATACACGACCGTCGTCTCTTTCGCCAAGCGCTACCTGCTCAACCCGAACAAAGTAGTAATGGAACTGCCGCAGGAAATGTATATGTCACTGGCGCTGTTCCTTGCTATCCCGGAAAAGGCAGAGAACCGACTAGCATTCGCTTTCAAAATATATGAGCATTGCTCGAAACAGCGGATTTCTCTCCCGACGCCGACCCTGCTCAACGCCCGCACCAACTACCACCAGCTGTCCAGCTGTTTCAAGATAAATGTCGATGACGATTTGCGGGGGATCTACCATGCGGTGGAAAACATGGCGCAGATTTCCAAATTTGGCGGCGGTGTCGGAGTCTACCTCGGCAATATCCGCGCCCGCGGCAGCTCTATCCGCGGAGTAGCGGGGATGTCCGGCGGCGTCAACCCGTGGGTCAAAGTCATCAACGATACCGCGGTCGCCGTCAACCAGCTTGGAGCGCGTCTCGGAGCTATTTCCGTGACGCTGGATATTTGGCACCTCGATATCTACGACTTCCTCGATCTCCAGACAGAAACCGGAGACATTCGCGCCAAAGCCTTCGATATATTTCCGGCCGTCTCCATTCCCGACCTCTTTATGAAAAGACTCGAGGAAGACGGCGATATCAGCCTCTTCGATCCGCATGAGATAGAGTCCTTGTACGGGAAATGCCTGCAGGATACGTTTGACACCTCTTTTGAAGCATTCTATCTGACGCTGGAAAAAGATGAACGGATGAAGATGAAGAAGGTCGTCAAAGCGAAAGAAGTGTTCAAGAAATTCTTGAAATCAACCGTCGAAACCGGTATGCCGTATGTTTTTTTCCGCGATACGGTCAACCGCTTGAACCCCAACAAACACGCCGGCAATATCTACTCCACCCAGCTCTGCACGGAAATCTGCCAGAACACTTCTTCTACGAAGTTTCTTGAGGAAGTCATCGAGGATGGTAAAATCGTCATCCGCTATGAGCCGGGCGACCTCGTGGTCTGCAACCTCGCTTCCATCAACGTCGCTACCGTCTATGAACCGGAGATGATCGCGGAGGTCTTTCCTGTCGTAATGCGCGTTCTCGACAACGTCATCACCCTCAACTACTATCCCATTCAGGAAGCCAAGCGCACCTCTTTGCGCTACCGCAGCGTGGGTCTCGGCTATCTGGGATTGGCGGAGTACCTCGCCACCCATAAACTTGCTTACGACAGCGAGGAAGCCCGCCAAGAAGTCGATCGTCTCTTCGAGCGCTACACGTATCACACCTATCTCGCATCCGTAGACATCGCCCGGGAACGCGGGACCTACGAGCTCTACCCCGGCAGTGAATACTCCAAAGGAATCCTCCTGGGGCGGAAACAGGAATGGTTCGAACAACACACGCCTTTCGCCGAAGAATGGAAAAAACTTTTTGCTGATATGAAAGAATATGGCGTACGGTTCGGCTATCACACTGCTCCCGCACCGAATACCTCGACTGCCGGCGTCGTCGGCACCACGGCGGCACTGCTTCCGATCTACAAGAAATTCTTTATCGAAACCAACCTCTCCGCCCCAACTATCCGCGTCGCTCCCAAGCTTTCCAAGGAAAACTTCTGGTACTACAAGGAGTACATCAATATGAATATGAATGATGTCATCGATATGATGGCAGTCATTTATCCCTGGATCGACCAGTCCATCTCCTTTGAATGGATGATCGACCCTTCAAAGGTCAGCCCAGCTCAGCTCTACAGCTACTATATGAAGGCCTGGGGGCAGGGCATCAAGACCGTCTACTACGTACGGAGCCTGTCAGCGGAAGTGAAGGAGGACTGCGTCAGCTGCAGCGGGTAGATCAGTCAACAGGAAACAGTTAACAAAAAACAGCAGAAAGATGCTATGACTGAAGAAATGCGGAGGAATCCGATGTTCAACCCGAATGGTAATGACGAAATAGAGGTCCGCACCATCATTAAAGGCGCTACGACCGGGCTCTTCAATCTCAATACTACCAAATATCCGTGGGCCAAATCCCTCTATCAGGTGATGGTCGGTAATTTTTGGTTGCCGGAAAAAGTATCCGGACTGAAGGACGACGCGCGGATGTTTCAGAGTGATCTCTCGACAGAAGAACAGCGTGCCTACAAAGGCATCCTCTCATTCCTTACTTTTCTCGATTCTCTCCAGACGGTCAATCTCCCGCATTTTTCCGAATACGTCACCTCGCCGGAAGTCAACCTCATCCTCTCTATCCAAGCCTATCAGGAAGCCATCCATTCGCAGTCGTATGCCACGATCCTCGAGTCAGTCGTGGAAAGCAAGGAACGCGACGAGATTTACTATTTCTGGCGTACCGACAAGATTCTCCTTGAACGCAACACCTATATCGGGCAGATCTACGAGGACTTCGTCAATGATCCGACAGACGCTAATTTTTTCCGCGGCATCGTTGCCAACTTCCTCCTTGAGTCCATCTATTTCTACAACGGATTCGCCTTCTTCGACAGTCTCGTTGATCGGATGAAGATGCTCGCTACCGGGCGAATGATCGCCTATATCCGCCGCGACGAGTTGACCCACATCACTATTTTTGCCAACCTGATCCGGGAAATTCGCAAGGAATTTCCTGACATCTACAACGAGGAGCTGATCCGCGAGATGATGGGGATGGCGGTCACGCAGGAAATCGAGTGGAGCAAACACATCCTCGGCGACCGCATCCCCGGCATCAGTGGCGAAACGACGGAGAACTACACCAAGTGGCTCGCCAATAATCGCCTCGCGATGCTCAACATCGGTCCGCTCTATCCCGAAGCCGTCACCAACCCCTACAAGCACCTCGACCGCTTGCAAGACACCAATAGCGACAAAAGCAACTTCTTCGAGACGACGGTCGTCAATTATACCCAGTCGACGAGTATGAATGGCAGTTGGGATTTTTAAGCAAGCCGGTACGATTGAAAAAAAAATGAACAAGAAATCCCTCGTCGGTTCCGCCGGGGATTTTTTCTTACAAGATATGTGGTATACTATCCATACATTTATTTTCTTTTATGCACAAAAATAAAAATCTTCTCGCCATAGTGTTTCTCCTCACTTTTTCTGCTGGCGCGTTCTTCTTTGTTGCTGGCGCAGATGCCGCTCAAAGCACTGGACTGCAGTACACCTTGCTCGAAAAAATTCCCGGAACTGATGGCTTGGGAAGCGACCTGCCCGGATATCTCAAAGCGCTCTACAAATTCGCTCTTATCACCATCGTTCTGTCGGCTGTCTTTATGCTCTCGATCGGCGGATTCTTTTATCTCACGAGTGCCGGCAACACTTCGGCATTAAGCACCGCGAAAAGCATCATTTTCGACTCTCTGATCGGGCTGACCATAGCGCTCGCCGCTTTCTTGATACTCAACGTCATCAACCCCGACCTCGTCAACGTCTCCATCAACGGACTCTCGCCTGTGGCTCAACCCACAACACCAACCACCGGTCCCTCTCCGGCTCCAGTAGCAGGGGGGTGCACAGGATGCGTACCAATCACCGGCATTGCCAGCAAGCCCATCGGAGTAGGTTGTGCCGCACCAGGACCCTGTCAGCTCAATAAATCCCTTTTAGATAAGCTCAACGCGATCAGATCACCTCACACACTGCAAGTCAACGAGTCTTGGCCACCGACCGTTCCCCATGACTCAAGCTGTCACTCGAATGGCACCTGTGCCGATATTGACCTACAAAGTAACACGACAAGCGTACCTATAATATCAAGTACCTATGCCGCGATAAAAGCTGCCGGTCTCGATGTCGTATACGAGACATTTGACAGCTGCGACGCCTATAAAGCCGCAGGAGTGAATTGCAAACGCTTCAACACGACCACCGGGGCTCACTTTCATGTTCAATAGCTAGCCATAATAAGATGAAAAAAGTCTTTTATTTCTCAGTCAGCCTTCTCTTGCTCATGCTCATTTTTTTGGGGGCGTATAACTTCGCCTTCAAGAACAATGTCAATAACCCCACCGTACCGGCAAAAATCGTCGTAGAGACGCAAGAAAACCCTCTTACAAACGATCCACCGGCATCTTCCAGTATTGTAAGCCCCATCAACGAAAGTATTCTCGGAGCCGGGGTGGCTCCGGATGGCGCCATCGTCTACTACTCCTTGGATGACCGATCCCTGAAAAAAGCCAGCCCCGAAGGAAAAGACAAATCCATCCTTTTGAGCAACCTCCCCGGAACGCCGGTCCAGATTGTCTGGTCGCCCAAAAAAGACAAAGCGCTGCTGTTCCTCAAACAAGAAAGCGGAGGGGTGCTCTGGCACTTCGCCGATCTCACGACCAAGACACTCGTCCCTCTCAAGCCGGAAATGTCTCGGATGGTATGGAACAATCTGGGCGATAAGATATTCTATCAATACACTGACCCTACAAATGGGAGTCGAACGCTGGATGTTGCCAACCCCGACGGTACTGACTGGAAAAGCATTACCACCCTGAAGAACGACTCTTTTATTTCGGCTATCCCAAAAAGTACGGCTATTTCCTTTTGGAACAAACCGAATGCACTCGAGAAAACATCTTTTGAAAGCGTCAGCCTGACCGGAGAAAATCGCAAAATACTCCTCGCGGAAAAATACGGCGCGGACTACCTCTGGTCACCGAACGGGGAACAGGTGTTGGTCAGCAACAGCGCAGAGAAGGGTGGGAATATGATCCTGCTCAGCCAGATGAATAGCTCCGGGGGCGAACTGCAAAGCTTGTCCATACCGACACTGGTCTCCAAGGCCGTCTGGTCAAAAGACAGTAACATCCTCTACTACGCGCTCCCCGGATCCATTCCGGAAAACAGCATGCTTCCGAATGACTATTTCGAGAAGCCGCTCGCCACTAAGGATACTTTTTGGAAAGTAGACATTGCCACCGGAAAACAAACACGCCTCGTCGATCTCAAAGATATAACAGCAAACTTAGACAGCACAGATTTTTTCCTTTCTCAGAATGAAGACAGCTTGTTTTTCACGGAGCGGATGACACACCGGCTCTACCGTATCGATCTGTAGCCTATCCAATCAGCTCTTGATAGAGGCGCCCTTATTACAATCCCGGGCGCTTTTTTGTCGGTTCAGAAAACCGATGCCGAACGCTATGCAATACCAAAACATATATGCCAGATCTGTTTTGAAAAATGGTGTGTCAGTAATCCCAGTAACGAGGGTGAGTATCAGAAGAGCGATCAGCAATACGGCCGTTGACTGCGCGGCGCCGGAACTGCGCGAAGAGACAATCGCCATCATGCGGGCGATCCACGCACTTACCAAAAAAACGAAGCCGGCGAGACCCACAAGTCCTGTCTGTAGCCACAAAGCGAGGTATACATTATGCGGCTGCGGAACCGCCCATTCCAAATACGGTGGAAAATATTGCTGGTAGGAGAGATACACTTCTTGAAATCGTCCGATACCGATACCCAGAAAAAAATGCTCACCAATAATTTTTATTGCTGCCTGCCATATCATTATTCGAGAGGAGAATGAAGAACGCTCTTGGAAGGAAGTCAGCGCCTGCCACTTTTCACTGCCTGATTCAAAAAAGATAAAGATGCCGCAAAGAACACCGAGTAAGATGATGGCGAAAACTTTCTTATGCCAAGAAAGTGCCACCGTCTTATCAAAAAAAAGAATAAAGAGACCGGCCAACACTATACCTGACCACACTCCATACGAGTGGGTAAAAAATACTGTCACGGCAAGGAGCAGCAGTACCGCAAAAAATACATACCGGAAAATCTTCTTTTTTGAAAAAAGCGGATGGAAGCAAAAGGAGTATGCCAGGAGTATTCCGGGAGCCAAAAAGAAGGCCAGATAATTCGGGGAAGTATACCAGCCCATAAGACGTCCGTCATACGAAAGCGCACCACGAAAAAAATATGTCATACTGGCAAAAGAACCCAGAGCAATACTGCCAAGCCACCAGAGCAAAGCATATTCCGTGTTAGGGCTGTCGGGATCCGTTTCAATCCACAGCCATACCCATACAAGAGGGAAAGCAAACCATGTTTTGAGCATACCAAGCCCGGTCAAAGAGAAAGGATTGGCGAAGAAAGAAAGCAGCGCGCCTGAAACGAAGAGAGCGATACCAAGAAAAAAAGGATCGCGGACACTCACCCCCCTCGGTAAAAATATTTTTTTTCTCCATCCCCACCCATAGGCGAAGAGAGCGACTACTATCGGCAACTCGACACTGTAAAAAGGTATGCCAAAAATAACCACCTTCAGGTGCGCCACAGGTAGCAGAAAAACACTCAGGAGGAGAGCAAAACGAATGGAGCGTTTGATTGGGGGCATAGGAGGCGTTCTTACGCGCTTGAATCGACGGTTGGTGGCTGGCGACGGATGGAGACGAGGCTCGATGCCATCAGGAGAAGCAAAATCGGCAGAATATGTACCGAAAAAAGTGGACTCTCAAACATGGCATGAGCGGAAAAAAGGATGAGGGAGGAAAAAAGAGCAAGAGAGAAAAGAGATGATTCCTTGCGCCACCGTCGCCACAGAGAAAGGATACAAAAAAAGAACACGGAAGAAAAAAGAAATACTCCTAGCAGGCCTGTTTCCACGGCTATATCCAAAAATAGATTATGGGCATAGATAGGCTCACGATACACGGCGCTCGGTTTGACGGCAAGGGGATAGTTTCCGAGTCCGACCCCCAGAAGCGGATGCAACGTGATACTGGCGCCAGCCTCTTTCCATAACCGCATACGCTCGATATTTGATCCGTCACTCTGCGAAAAGCTCGAGAAAAAGCGTGTCCCGATAGGACTGGCGAGAAGAAGAGCTCCGGTGATAATGCCAACCAAAGCGATACGCGCCACCTGTTTTTTCCAGACTCCGTACCGAAACAACAGCGGGAGCAAAAAGGCACTTCCTCCGAAAAAAAGTCCGATATACCCGCCGCGAGAAAATGTCAGCAAGTCTGCCAACAGGATAAGGGCAGCACCGATCACCCAAAAGGGCCGGAACCTGCCAACACTTCTCCAAGCAAAGAAAAGGGCCGGGGGGAATGCCATTCCGAAGAAAAAAGAGGCGATATGCGGGTCTGGGAAAAATCCGGAAACCCTCATCACGGTATTTCCCGAAATATTCACCAGCAAGCTCGGATAACGAGCTACCGCTTCCCCGAATGTCGGGCCCAGAAAGAATGGCAAGACATCAGAGATCCAGAAAAAGAAAACCGCTGCCACGCCGAGCGGGAATTGCGAAAAAAACAGCAGGAGCGAGAAGGCTGCTACTATGACGGCACCGATGACCAGTGCGCGAAACGCCTTTTCTTCTGCATTAGGATTACTGAAGAGAGAGAAGAAGACGAAGAATAAGAGGAAGAACGAGAGGAGGAAGGCCGCTTTACGAAAAGTCCACTCCATATTTTCCGCCCACAGGAAGGAACACGAGCTCAAGAGTAAGAAAGCAGTGAAGAAAAAAAGTGGTAACGGTGGGGGCAAATCGATGCGCTTCAGAGAGAGGCCCCGTACGGCGAAGCAGAAAAAAATACCGAGAGCGAACACACGGGTGATGGCCAAATCTACCCCCGCAAGCGGATGGATGGCGAATTGGAAAGGCAGAAAAAAAAGAAAAAATACCACTACTGCTTCAAGCATACTCATTTTCAGACCCTGCAGAAAAAAAACTGGAGCCATGAAAGCACGGTTCTTTCCCAGCGTGGCCGCCATTTATCGAAATACTGTTTTTGCGAAGCGTAAAAATGTTTTTTTTGGAGACGCGTCGAGCGGCTGCTCTTGCCACCGAGATGAATGAGCGGGAGATCGGTACGACGGACGACTGAGAATCCCCTCAGGCGGACCTCTGCGCACAAATCAACGTCTTCAAAATACAGAAAAAATCGTTCATCAAAACCGCCGATGGCGGAGAAAACGTCTTTTCGAATACAAAGTCCGCCGCCACTCACCCAGTCCAGCGAAGAGGGAGAAGGGTCTTCTGTTGGTGCTTGTCCGAAACGCCATACGTATCGCCACGAGTGGGGACTCCCCGCACCCAGCAAATTGTTATGGGCGAGACTGAAGAGATTTGGTGCCTGCCCCGCGCTCCACATCTCAGGCTCTTCATCCTCATTCAAAAGAGTCATCCCCACCACGCCGATAGCATCGTCCTTACTAAAGATACTCTCTATCTTCTCCAGATGCGCCCCTGTCCACAAAATATCAGGATTGATAAAAGCGAGAATGTCTCCGCGAGCCTCTTTCACACCCAGGTTGTTACCACGGCCGAAGCCCAAATTCCCTCCGCTCTCTATGAGTGAAAAGGAATATTCTTGCTTGAGTGCCTGCAGGAGAGCGCTCTCATCAGCATCGTTGTTGACGACGATCACCTCAAAAAAATCGGCGACTGGTTCGAAAGCGAAGAGGCTCGCCAAAGCGCTCTTGAGATACAAAGCGCTCCGATAATTAACAAAAACAATGGAGACCTTTGGGCTAACGTTCATAGAAATACTGTCTGTATGCTCGGTACACTTCTTGAGTGGCGCCACCCTTCAGAGAAAGCCTGTCAAAGAGGTTCTTCCCCCTGCGCATTGTAACATACGCGGCCAGATAGGGGCGCATAAAAAATGGCGTCCACTTTTTGAAAAAAAGCAGTCCCGAATAGACAAGAAAGTAGATTTTTTTTGGGTTTTCACGACTGACTTCGCTGTGCAGGACTTTTGCTTCAGGCACGACCATGCAGGCGAATCCTGCCTGGATGGCGCGCAAAGAATAATCGGCATCCTCATAGTACAAGAAAAATCGCTCATCCAAAAATCCGATGTTTTCTATCACTGCTTTTTTGATGAGGAGAGCGCAGCCCGTCAAAAAATCGCTCGAGTATGCCTTTTGAGCGGATGCTTCTCTCTTGGGCAGCGTATGGAGCGTCCGCATACGCCAGAAATCTATCCGGCCCTTGGCAAACCAGAGGCGCTCACCATCCGCTTCATAGATCAGCGGGCTCAACAGGCCGGCCTTTGGCATACCTTTCGCAACCATAATCAGGTGGCCAAGAGAGGTTGGCAGAGCGATAGCATCGTAGTTGAAAATCCAGACCCATTCCGCACCTCGCCTGAGGGCTAGTTGCATTCCAAGGTTCATTCCCTTGGCGAAACCTTCATTTTTTTCATTCCGTACGTACGTGAAATGCGGGAAACGGTTTCTCGCCTCATCCAAAGATCCATCCTCGGAAGCATTGTCGACGACAATAATATCCTTCTCTTTGTAGAGCAGAGCGTCTAGAGAGGCGAGGCACAGAGGGAGGCAATGCTGCCCATTATAATTCAGGACAACGATACCGACCCGAGGAGAAGCATTCATATGAAATAAAAGGTGACGCACGGATTATGGGAGGGGGACTTCGCCTTCCATTCTAACGTTTGCATCCCCACGAGAAAAAAGGCTGAGTATTTCATCGGCCGCGACAGCCCGAGTCAGCCAAAGACCAAAAGCGTAGGTACCGACGCCAACCACCCCCGCCAAGAAAAATGAGAATGGTTCGAGAAGGAAAAGTGCCGTTCCCATAAAAATACCCGAGAGGAGGATACGTCTGATACGCTCGAAAGATGGCATATAGCCGATATGTTTTTTCACCAAAAATCCAGTCAGGAGGACTACCAGGAGTTCTGTCGCTACCGACGCACTCGCTGCGCCGATATAGGAATAATTCGTAATCAATATCATATTCAATCCGATGTTGAAAACCGCTACGAAGAGGAGTGTTTGCATCAGTTTTTTCTGGGCATTCCCCACGACAAGCAACATCGTGAAGAAGTGTCCGAAAAAAATGAAACCAAGAGCGAAAATGAGAACGCGCAAGACGAGAACGGACTCTTGGAAGCCCCCTCCGCTGACGAAACGGATGATATCCGGAGCCAAAAAAAACGTACCGACGACGATCGGAACGATGATAATGAAAAATACTTTGAATGTCTTATTGGCTATTTCTTCAAACTGGCGGCGCTCTGTAAAAATAAAGCGGGAAAGAAGCGGGAGGATAAGGCCAGCCAGCATCGCCGGGAAAAAAATCAGGTTCTCCATAATTTTGTAGGCGACATTGTAGATGCCGACGTGGGCGCTCGACTGGTAGAGGGAGAGGATGATCGTATCCATCTTAAAGTACGCGAACGTGATGATGGCCGTCGCTCCCATAGGCAAAGATTCCCGGAGAAACTCCTTCCAATAGTGGACATCGATAGCGGGGGAAAATCGTATGTATCGACGGGAGTAGAGCAACACCGCCAGCGCGTTGAAAGAGAGGGAGGCGAGCAGCGTTGCGGCAACAGCCAGAAACCCCATATCCATTTTTACCACGAGCACCACCATACTCACCTGAAACAGTTTTCCGATGAATTCGATGAGAGCCACTTTGTCCATCGCGAGGCGTTTCTGAAAAACGCCGTTGAGCATCAGCGAAAGGGTGGAAAATACGATAGCCCCGGCAGCAATAAAAATACCGATTTTCAACTCGCCCGAATACCCGAAAAGGACTATCAGAAAGGGGGAGAGAAGGAAGATGGTGAAAGAGGACAACAAACGTAAAGAAAGCACCTTGCTCAGGATAGCTTTTTCATCCGCGCCTTCACGAGAAATTTCACGCACCGTGGCAGAGCTCAAGCCGAGATCGGCGATAGCTGAAAAAAGCGCAAAAAAAGCCAACACTGTCGAATACTTACCAAAACCATCCTGCCCGAGATACCCCGTAATCAAACGGATGGAAAAAAGAGAAAGTGCGACGGTTGAAAACACCTTCAAAAAAGAATTAAGCAACACATTGTAGGCAATTTTGCGCGCGATAGCCATTTGTTTGTGCTAAGAAGCTTAGCCCCTATTCACTTGATTCACTCACTTGGTTGCCCCGACACTGTTCCACAAAACCGCTCCTCAGGCCGCAAGCGGCTCTCCCTCTGATAGCTTAGGGCGGATGATAACCCGACGTTCATCACCTTTTCCAGCGCTCTCGGTTGTTATTTCCTTGTTCAAAGACAAAAATGTGTGCACCACTTTCCGTTCATACGCGGGCATCGGTCGGAGGGTAACCGGCAACTTGTCACGCAAAACCAGAAGAGAAGCCCGTTCAGCCTCCTGTTCCAAGATAGCCCGTTTCTGGGAGAAATAATCATTGATATCCACAACAATGCTAAGCGGCACTCCTATTTTCTTGCGGAGAATAACGCGAACAAGATGCTGGAGAGCGGCCAAATTTACCCCGTACTGTCCAATCAAAAGATTCTGGTCAGTATCTATGCGTATCATACAGGCAAAAGCATCGTTTTGGTCTCTTTCAGGCGCCACCTCAACAGACGTCTTACATCCCATCTTTTCAAGCAATCCTTGTACCACTTCCTTGATGGTCTCCGCGTGTGTCTGTTCCATATATGTTTCCTTACGCCTTCGGCTTAAAGATGACCATCTGCTGAAAAATCATAAAGAGCGTGGAGAAAAGCCAGTACAGGGCAAGAGCGGCCGGGAATGTCACTCCGATAAAGAATGTCAGCCCGGGGCCAAGATACAGCATCTGTTTATTCATTATAGCGGCAAAATCCGGCTCCGAAGAAGAAGGTTCTTCTGTCTTATTTTTCTTTTGGCTCTGGAAAAGCATTTTTGTCTGGTAGTACTGAGCAATCGCTGAAAGAAAAGCCAAGACGTAGTTCGGCTTTGTTAAATCCATAAAGTGGAGGAATGTATGGTTGATGGCCCCCGGATCAGAGACGAACGCGTACAAGCCACCCGGGCTGACAACAAAGCCGGCTCCAGAAATATTGATAATCACCCGGTAGATAGCGATAAGAAAAACCAACTGGATAATAAGCGGCAGACAGCCGGAGAATGGGTTCGTCTTGTGTTCCTTATAGAACTCCATCAGGGCTTTTGTCTGCTTTTCTTTGTCGTTTTTGTGCTTTTGCTGAATCGCTTTCATCTCTGGCTGCAATTCCTGCATCTTTTTCTGCGACTCGATCTGTTTTTTGGAAAGAGGGATAAGCAAAGATTTCAAAAGAAGCGTCGTCAGAATAATAGCTATGCCAAAATCTTGGCCCGGGATGACATTATAAAAAAATATCAGGACATTGTAGAGCGGGTAATAAATGAGAGCATCGAATATCTGCATCATACTCTTTGTTTTTTAGTCTTCTTAAGGCTCTCCAGGAGGTGATTCACGAGGGCCCGGCCCTTCCCGATGTCGATGTGAGCAAGCTTGCCTGTGGTAAAAAAAATAATATCCCCGGTTTCAGGCCACTCGGACTGCCGCTCGAAAAAAGCTTCGGAGAGGACCCTCCTCACTCGATTCCTGGCGACTGCTGTCAGCAGATGTTTCTTACTCAAAGAAAACCCCAGACGGACAGGGGATGTCCCCACCAAATAGCGGCAGCCGATCTCACTAAAAAAAAGAGGCTTACCGGAGCGAAAGACTCTGTTAAAATCTTCTTTTTTTCGCAACCGAAAGCCTTTTTTTAACATAGTTTACGCAACCGCCAATTTTGCACGCCCTTTCCTTCGGCGATTCAAAACAACTTTTTTACCGCCCACAGTGCTCATCCGCTTCAAAAATCCATGGCGCCGTGCGCGTTTACGGGTTTTTGGCTGATATGTTCGTTTCGGCATAGATAAGTACTTTTACACTTTAGAGAGGGTATTGGATGTTTTTTCAGTGTACCAGAATGGGTAAAAAAGTCAATTCTCAGCCATCAAATCCTCATCTGAATCTGAAGCACGCTCACGCTCACCTCAGTTCAGCCACCAAAAGAATTTTTTGACTCTCGTTTCACACTGTGTGAAGAAGGCCTCTCGGCTCGAAAAAAGAAGCTTCTCCGCCATTGATTGGGGGCGACTTTTTTCGTTCAGCTGAGAGGTCCTGATGAGTGGTGGAATGGAGACAAAAAACTACTTTTGATGGCTGGACAATCGTATTTGAGGATAAGATGCAAGTCCTTGCACCGGTCACGCTAAGATAGCAGATTAAAGGGAGCGCATCAGCGTGATTCATCATTATACCCAAAATTGGAGCTACTCGTTACAATAACGGGTATGCACCCGATGTTACCGGCACTCCCTCCGAAGGCGGGCGGGCGCTCGGAAACGAAAGTAAACTTGCGTTTCACCAACTTCGCTTGGTAATAGACTTATCCACACACTATCCACTCTTTACCCTCTTTTACCATATAGGAAGACTTATCCACACGTGATATACTACATTTCCGTCTTTTCCCGCCAAATAAAGTACCGATGCTATGACGAATGAGGAACTCTGGAGAGCTGTTCTGGGGCAAATAGAGCTCTCCATCTCCAAGGCAAATTTTATTACCTGGTTTAAAAACACCAGCATCTTGAGTAATCAAGATGGAGTCGTCACTATCAGTGTTCCAAATGGCTTTGCGAAAGAATGGCTTGAAAACAAGTATAATCTGTATATTTTGAGAGCATTGAAGGGTTTTGACAAGAATATACAATCTATCCGCTGCAACATCTCATCAGAAAAAAGCGTCTCCCTCCCCCAAACTATGGATTCCCTGAAAAATGTCGACGCTGTGCACCCTCCAGAGAACAGTGGTTTTGTCAGGAAAAAACTCATAGAAAAGCCTTTTTTTACTGCCACAGGGCCCGCTGAACCAGCATTCCATGAAACAAACCTCAATAGCCGCTACACCTTCGAGAATTTTATCGTAGCAGAGAACAATGAGCTTGCCCGCGCCGCCTGCTACGCTGTCTCTCAAAACCTTGGAATGGCTTATAATCCGCTTTTTATCTATGGTGGCGTCGGTCTCGGGAAAACCCACCTCCTCCAGTCTATCGGGAATGAAGTAGTGAAGAATGCCCCAGAAAAACGCATCAAATACATCAATTCTGAGCGCTTCACCACAGAATTGGTGGATTCCATTAAAAATCAAAAAATTGACCTCTTCAAAGAGCACTACCAAAAGATGGATCTTCTTATTATTGACGATATTCAATTCCTTTCAGGGAGAGAAAAGACTCAAAACGAGTTCTTCCATATCTTCAACTCCCTCTACCAGCTCAATAAACAGATTGTCATATCAAGTGACCGCCCTCCCAAAGCCATCCCAACTCTTGAAGAACGCCTCCGCTCCCGTTTTGAGGGAGGGATGATCACTGACATCAGCCGCCCCCACCTTGAAACAAGAATTGCTATCTTGGAATCAAAAATAGCTGAAAAGGGGTTCTCAATAGAACCTCTTGCTGTCCGTTTTATCGCTGAAAACATTACCCAAAACATCCGCGAGCTCGAGGGCGCCTTAAACAGAGTCATCGCTTTCAGTGAGTTTCATCGGATTACCCCCACTTTGGAGAATACCAAACAAATCCTTTCTCAACTCATAGAAAACAACAAAAAAACACTCCATACCGACGATATTTTTCGTGTCATTACTGATTTTTACACGGTTACAAAAGAAGACCTCTTGAAAAAAGGCCGGAAAAAGGAAATTTCTCACCCACGCCAAGTGATGATGTACCTCCTCCGTGATGAACTTCAGATGCCTTTTTCCGGTATCGGCGATATTCTTGGGGGAAGAGACCACACTACCGCCTTGCACGCTTTTGAAAAAATAAACAAGCAAAAAGAGACCACTCTCCGAGTCAAGGAAGAATTAGCTACCCTTAAAGAGCGGCTTTACTACCCTTCTTAATGTATATCTCTGTATAACTCATACAATAAGGTGGAAATCAATTGTATAAAAGCTTTAAAAATGTTTATAAATAACACCCTCCTCTAAAAAAATCTCAAAAAACCAACTTTCCCACAGATAGTCCCCACCCATAAAAACAATTTACCTTAAGAAAAAAGACTTTAGAAAGCTACAATACACTCTTATCCAGTTATCCACACTTCTAATGATAATAATAATTTTTTTATAAATATTCTTTAAATACTATTAACTACGGACCCGTATGAAACTTATTTGTACCCAAGAAAATCTTAGTCGGGCACTTTCTTATCTCGAGAGAGTAGTAGGAAGACAGACCACCCTTCCTATTTTGAGTAATTTTCTTCTTGAAACAGAAAAAGGACGCCTAAAAATATCAGCAACTAATCTGGAGATTGGGGTGATTGCTTATATTGGGGCAAAAATAGAGAGTGAGGGGAGGGTAGCTATTCCAGCAAAACTACTTAGTAACTTTATTTCACAACTCCCTCATGGAGACGTTTTACAGTTAGAGAGTGATACAAACGGGTTACGAGTAGAGAGTACGACATATAAAATAAGAATTAAGGGGCTTGATGGGAAGGATTTTCCACTTATTCCACAATACGTAGACGAATATTTCTTTTCTTTTCCCGCTCAAGCGCTCAAAAATGCCCTTTCAAGAGTTTTATTTTGTGTGAGTCTTAATGATGCCCGGCTTGAGCTCACGGGCGTGCATATGTTCTTTTATAAGGATCAAATCCATTTGGCGGCGACGGACAGTTTTCGTCTCGCTGAAGAGATTATTCCTTTTACTGAACATGGGAGAGGGTATTTGAGTTTTCTTACAGAGAATCCCTCTCTTATTATCCCTCGAGGCACTATACAGGAGATTATGAAGGTTATTACTCCGGAGAGTAATGAAGTTAAAGTAGCTCTCAAAGAAAATCAGATATTTTTTGAGGTAGATGGTATTCAGATTATTTCACGGGTTATTAATGGAAAATATCCTGATTATAAGCAGATTATTCCGAAAGAGTTTTCTTTTCAGGCAGTACTTGAGAAAGAGGCTTTTCAGAGAGCGTTGAAGATTGCAGGAGCTTTCTCTTCATATGCTTCTGGTGAGATAACCCTCACATTTGATCCGATAGAAAAACAGTGTGCGGTTTCATCGGCGTCTCAGGAGGTTGGAGAAAACAAGACCACCCTCCCTATAGAGGTGGTCAAAGGGGATAGTCCACTCACGATAGTCTTTAATCCACGCTATATTTTAGAGGGAATAAGCGCCCTCCTTGGAGAAAAAATTCTTTTTTTGGCGAATGATAGTGTTACTCCTGTTGGGCTTCGGATGCAGTATGGACAGAATGGTTTATTGGATGAAAATTATCTCTCTATAATTATGCCGATACGGAAGTAAGCAGTTAACAGACAATAAGCAAAAAACAGAGTTTGGTCAACAAAATCTTGTAAAGAAGAATGTTCACTGCTGACTACTATCTGTTCACTGATGAAATATGCGCACACTCAAAGAACTTCTTCCGAAAAAATCCCGCAGCGGGGGAGGGGATATTGATGAGAAGACGATCTTTCATATTGCTAAGCGCGTCGTCGTAGAGGAGTATGGCGTTCGTGGGGGTGAAAACATCGTTCCAGTCTTCTATAAAGAGAAAAAACTTTTTCTCTCGCCGCGGAGTTCGCTGTGGGCCAGTGAAATCCTCCTGCAGCGGAGGCATCTGTGTCAACGCATCAATGAGGTGCTTGGGAGAGAAGAGGTACAGGAAATCAAGGTCTCTCGCCAACAAGGATAAGGGAGGATACAATGTAAAAAGCCGTCGCGGCTGCAAGCGACGGCTTTGGTTGACGGGTAAAGATACTGACTTTTATTAGTAGTCCACCTTCATACTTTTCTCATCTTTGGCTTTATTCCCATTTTTATCGGTTACTTCTACTGCAACGGTAAGAGATGAATGATTTTTGTCTGCTGGAATAGTGTATGTTATCGAGTATGGTTTTGTCGAGGTAGACCCGACAGAACTATTGTTGATCGAATAGCTGACATTTTCTACGTCGTAAGGAGCATCGACGTTTACAGAGAGCGTCACTGAGGCGGCTGCAACGCTGTCAGGGGTGGTAAGACCTGCCTTTGGGAGGAGGTTTTTGAAATCGGATTCTTTGCACTCATCTTTTGGGGGTTCCCCCAAGACAACCCCTTTTTTCTTCTCATACCAATCCTCGACGCCTTTTTCCCAATTTTTGTATTGGGGATCGCGATCGGGTTTTTCGGGGATAGGTCCGCGGGGGTCGTCCCGACTGACATAGTACAGGATATCGTGATCGCTGACGAAATCTTTCTTATCAGCATCCTTGTCGCGACAGTACTTGTTTGCCAGGCAGTAC
>JAHFOM010000054.1 GCA_023261685.1 Candidatus Moraniibacteriota bacterium
CCGTTTCCGTGTCTTCGATAAAGTCGCCGAGCACGCTGTCGTCTTCATTGTCTCCGACGGAGGTTTCGAGCGACACGGTTTCCTGCGAAATCTTCTGGATATGGCGAATTTTGTCCACTTCCAGATTCATTTCCGCGGCGATCTCTTCGGCGAGCGGTTCGCGGCCCAGCTCCTGCACCAAGCGCCGGGTGATCTGCGCGTACTTGTTGATGGTTTCCACCATATGCACCGGGATACGGATAGTCCGCGACTGATCGGCAAGCGCCCGGGTGATGGCCTGACGGATCCACCACGTGGCGTACGTCGAAAACTTGTAGCCCTTGCGATAATCGAATTTTTCCACGGCACGGAACAGTCCGATATTCCCTTCTTGGATGAGATCAAGTAACGAAAGATTATGCGAGCGGCCGACATATTTCTTGGCAATCGATACCACGAGGCGCAGGTTGGCTTCGGTCAAGCGCTGTTTCGCGGCAAGATCCCCTTTTTCAATCAACTTCGCTAGACGCACCTCTTCTTCGCCAGAAAGCAATGCCACCCGTCCGATTTCTTTCAGATACATCTGCACGAGGTCTGAGGTACTCTCCTCACCGAGATCCATCATCTTGTCTTTGGCTTTCGGCGCTGATTTTTCTTTCTCTTTGCCTTTGCCTTTTTTGCCAAAATTTTCTCCTACTTTGACGGTTTCGATCTTGAGCATCTCTTCCGAGCCAACGACGCGGATGCCGGAAGTTTCCAGATGTTCGTAAAGGTTTTCCAAATAACTCAGGTCCTGTTCGACATCGGGCAAGATGTGAATAATCTCATCTTCCGTGATGAAGCCACGCTGCTTGCCACGGGCAAGCAATTCCGTCAAGGCATCTTGTTTTTCTTGGATATGTTCTTTGCTTTGCGCTGATTTTTTCTTTGTCGGTTTGGCAGGCTTGATAATTTTTTTCTTGCTGGTCGGTGCTTTCTTGTCGGCTGGCTTCTTCTTGGACGGCAGTGTCTTTTTCGTCGGTGCTTTTTTCATCGGTTTTTTTACGGTTCTTTTTTTAAGAGCCACCTTCTTGGAAACCGCTTTTTTCACGACCTTCTTCTGAGGTGATTTTTTGACCTTCTGCCCTGTCTTCTTGAGGACTTTCTTCAATTTTTTTGTCATAAGCTCTATTATTATGAATACCGCATCCTAGCAGTTTTTTCAAGATTTGTCCAAAGAAATTTCCGTAAACTGAGCCACTAGCTCTTGCTCGAGCACTTTATCTTTTTTCGCACGCGCTTCATCAATAGCCCGCTCCAGCGCAATCAACTTCTCACGTTTGGTGATCTCGATTTTGAGACTCTCGGCATATCCGGTAGCGATACGGAGCATTTTCCCGACTCGGTCTTCCTCTGCCACGTCGATAAAGTCCGGAGCTTCCAAGATACGGAATACCAGCCGTGTCGCCTCACTTTTCAAACGCTCATCCTCGATAAGCGACAGCGGATCACGCTCGCCAGCCTGTAGCAAGAAAAAAAAGAGCGGATGTTTTTCCAGAAATGTCTTAGTTTCATCATCCATCAAGAGACCGAGGAGTGTTTCCCTAACCGTTTTGTCGGCATACATCATTCCGACTAATTCTTCGCGCAAGAGCTCAGAACGCTTACCGAAAGAAACGGCGTTGCCGGCGTCAGGCCTGCCGGTCGTAAATGGCGTCGTACGTTCACGTCTTTCCCGCACCAGAAAAGCCGCGTTGACGACGCCTATCACGAGTTTTTCATCCATTTGAATTTCCCGCGCCAATTCCTTGATCCAGTGCGCCCGCTCGATCGGATTTTTCACGAACAAGAGCAGCTCCGCGTACTCATCGACGATCTTGCGTTTGCCATCGGACGTACCGCGATCATATCCTTTCAGAATCGCCTGCAAAAAATACTGGAGCGCGGGTACCGATCGTGCGACTGCCGTCCGCAGTTTTTCCGGATCATCTTTACCGATGTCAGCGGCATCCTTGCCGAATGGCAGGGCGATGATTGAAACCAGCAGCTCTTTCTCCAGTGCGAGTTCGGTACTCTTGCGCGCCGCTTTCTGTCCGGCGCCATCCATATCAAAAAACAGCTTCACTTCATTGCCATAGCGTTTCATTGCCGTCAACTGCTCTTGTGTCAGTGCTGTTCCAGAAACCGCCACAGTATTAACGATGCCTGCCTGATGCATCGCGATGACATCCATATTGCCTTCGACAATCACGGTGGTACCGGCTTGTTTCATCGCCTGCTTGGCAAGATACAGTCCGTAGAGCGCCCGGCTCTTGTGGTAGATAGGGGTTTCTGGGGTATTGATATACTTTGCCTGCGATTCATCCGCCCCCGGAGCGACGCGCGCCGAATACCCGATAGTCCGACCAAGAATATCAGAGATCGGAAACATAACGCGATCTCGGAAACGATCGTAGTAAGCAGGGTTGAGGGTTGAGGGTTGAGGGTTGAGGGCTTGAGATTGAGATTTTTTTATGATCAATCCGGCTTGCTCCAACTCTTCAGACTTGTAGCCTTTGCTGGTCAGAAATTCAAGGAGGTGACGCCAGCCATCCGGCGCGTAGCCCAGACGGAATTTTCGGATGCTTTCTTCGGACAAACCGCGTTCTTTCAGATAGGCGAGGATTTTTTCTTTGCCGACGCCATCCCACAACTGTTTTTCAAAAAACTTGGTCGCCAGTTCGAGGAGATCGTAGATACGGTCCTTGGTTTCCTTATTCTGGGTTTCCCCCCTGTACTGAGGTAGTTCCACTCCGGCGCGCTCCGCGAGCATCTTGAGCGCCTCCCGGAATTCCAAGCCCTCCATCTCCATCACGAACGCGAACGCATCTCCGCCCTTGGCACACCCGAAACAGTGCCACATTGACTTCTCTTCGTTCACCATAAAAGACGGCGTCCGCTCCTGATGGAAGGGACAGCAAGCTTTCCAATGCGCGCCAGACTTATCCAGCTTCACATACGAGCCGATGAGCTCGACAATATTCAGCCGCGCCTTGATTTCATCTATGGTGCCATCTGACATAAGTATAGGTATATCATAGCAGAGTAGCTGAAATACGCCATAAAAAGCAAATCTCCCACAAACACGAGAGAGATGGTGAGCATCTATTGTAGCAATACCTTTTTTCCGCTATTTATTTCCCACGATGATGAGGATATCAACGTCGGAAGGACGAGTCTCACCATCGGGTAGGCTGGCAACTTGACCGCCAAGCGACTCAGCGATATCTTTGGCCACCGTTGCATTGGAACCAGTGAGATCGATGACCAGCATCCCCGTGTAATCATTTTTCTTGGCACTCTCCTTGGAAACGACAGCGACATTTTTGAAATTCTGCTTCATTTGCACCTCTACGCCATTGGTAGCGCCAATCGTTGTAGAACCATTGAGAAGAGTAGCTCGGACTATCAGAGGAACGGCTTCTTCGGCAGAGGGAGTAGGCGCAGGAACAGGCGCTTCTGGAGCAGGAGTTTCAGCGGGCGGCGTCTGCACGTTGACTGTTGTCATATCCACAATTTTTCCGGTACTCGGACGATAGAGAATGGCGCGACCGCTCTGACTATAGATGAGTACCTTGTCACCGTTCTCCGCCTTCTGAAAGAAGGGCTGTTCGGCGAGCTTCTCTCGATCAGTCACAGTGGCCAAAGTGGGTGTCTCACCCTCGGGTAGTTCGATCATCTTCCCGAGAGTCGTCACGAGGGTTTCAATGTCTGATACATCCTTAGGTTGCAATGACTTTTGATACTGATAATAGAAATAGCCCGCAATACCGACAGCAACCAAAAGCAAAGCGGCCAAAACAACAGTGACCGGGAGTGTCCGATTTTGTTGTGGTGATTTCGTGCCCGCTGGGGTAATTGTTTTCGGTTCTCGTGCCATAGCAGTCGTTATTATACATCAAAGGGAACAGGAAGAACAAGTTTTGTGCGGTGAATTCATTGACACTTCCTTAATACTGCTCGTCTATTTTCTCATAGATAAACTTTGAAATGGCTACGATAGATTGTTTCAGCTGATCCGTATCCTTGCCGCGCGTCATCACACAGGCTAAATACGGATGATGAGGAAAATAGACGATTCCGCAATCATGCAGTTGTCGCTCAACATCGCCGGTGCCCGCCTCACCGAATTTATGAGCTACCGAGAAACCCTGTTGTACACCTGCCGGAAGAGCGTCATGATAGTCGGTAGAAGCGAGTAGTGCCAACGCCTTTTCTGAATACTCCCGAGAAAGGTAAGAACTATTGAAAAGAATGCGAAAAAATCCGGCGTATTCCTTGATAGTCAGCTTCGCCTCTGGGTCAACGAGCACATCTTCTCCGACTCCCACCATGGCAAACAAGTTTTGTATTTCCTTCATCGGCATACGGCTGGTGAGCATACCGAGCGCCTGGTTGTCAGAATAGACGATCATCCTCTGAATCAATTCTCCGATAGAATACGCTTGACCGGGAATAATGGTTTCACGGGGTACGATCGTCGGAGTCATACCAAAGTCAGCCGGCTTTTCAAACACGAGCTCTCTTTCTAAGAGAGATTTGTCTTGTTCCGCGAGGTGATAGTACACCATCATCACCGGCACCTTGAGGAGCGAGGCGGGGAAAAACTCCCCCTGTTCATTTATGCCGAACGTTGGCCCGTTATTCAGGTCACGGAAATACACAGCCGCATCAGTTAAAGTTTTTTTCTTTATTAATTCATTGGTAAAGTTCTCAAGCACATCGTGAAAGTTTTCTTTACGCGCGTCAATTGACCCCTCGGCTACCTCACATTCAAGAAGCGGGTTTATGTACGTGTACCCATTCATCTGGCGGACTGGTCCTGAAGTATCGGTCACACTGTCAACAGGTCTGTTTGACACCCAGACAGAGACAAAAAAACCAACTAGCATACCGGTCGCGAAAATCGCGAATATTGAAGTGAGAAAGCGAACATTCATACTTTTTTATTCTAGCATAAACACTCACCACCGAAAAAAG
>JAHFOM010000055.1 GCA_023261685.1 Candidatus Moraniibacteriota bacterium
CGAGGAGCGCGATATTTTCGAGGAGATCGTCGATGTTGATGTTGCTTTTGGCGCTGATTTCGGTGCACATCGTGTCGCCACCCCATTCTTCGAAGAGGATGCCGTGTTCGGCGAGTTCTTGTTTGACGCGATCGGGCTTGGCATCGGGCTTGTCGATCTTGTTGATGGCGACGATGACGGGGAGTTTATGCTCTTTGAGATATTCGATAACTTCCTTAGTCTGGGGGCGGACACCATCATCGGCGGCGACGACGAGAATGGCGATGTCGGCTATGGAAAGACCGCGTTTGCGCATCGCGGAGAATGCCTCGTGGCCGGGCGTGTCGATAAAGGTGATGACTTGCCCGCGTTTTTTTGTTTGGTAAGCACTAATATGCTGGGTGATGCCGCCAGCTTCACCGGAGGCGACACTGGCTTTGCGGATGGTGTCGAGGAGCGTCGTCTTGCCGTGATCGACGTGACCCAAGATAGTGACGATGGGCGGTCGCGGAGAGAGATTCTTGCCGGAATTTCTTTCATCGAGTACGAGCGCGTTGAGTCCTTCGAGGGTGAGGTGTCCTTCTTCTACTTTTTCTTCAGCTGGCTCCGTCTCGAATCCCAGTTCGCTCGCGATAATACTCGCCGTATCGTAGTCGATTTCTTCATTGATGGTGGCGAGGATGTTATTTTTCATCAGTTCCGTGATGACGGCGGCTACCGGCAACTGCAAAATCTCGCTCAATTTCTTGACCGTGACCGACGAGGAAAGCGCGACCATTTTTTTCGGTTCAATCGGGGCTGTTGCCGCAGCATCGATGATTGCTGTTTCGGACATAGGATTCTCTCGCGGATGAATGAGTAATGAGTGGTATTGAAAATATGGAGAAACAGGCTATCAGATGGCAATGGGTTTTCCGGAGATGGCTTGCGCGATCGTTGTTTTTTCCTCTTCGGTCAGAGGAAAACTGCTTTCGAGGCCGGCGACGACGGGCTTGGCATAGATGCGGGTGCCTTCGCGAGTATGGAGCGACGAGATGACGATGCCGGAATTTTTGCCATCAAGGAGCGCGACGCAGAAGCTCTGATTGCCGCCGACTTCCTTGAAGGGATTGAAACGCAGCACCCCGGTCTTGTGGATGCTTTTCATCCCGAGTTCCCGCAAGCGGTTGGAGATTTCAAAGAGTTCGTGGATTTCCCGATCGAGCTCCTTGGTTTCTTTCAGCTGGTCGAGAAGCACCTTCTCGAGGTCTTTCGCTTCTTTACCGGAAAAAAAGACAGCAAGCTTCTTTTTCAGTCCACGGTTTTGCATCCACAGGAATGCGAGCCCTGCGAGCAGGAGTATTTCGCCAAGAATAAGGGCGCCCAGGCTCCCGTAGATGAGGAACGGAGAAAATTCTTGGACAAAAGAAAACATACTGCTGGTATAAAAGTCTGCCCGCTTACGGTATCACGGTTTTGGCTTACTGTAAAGGATTCAAACCGGCTACTCTTTCGATCTGCTTCAATACCGTAAAAGAATTTTTTTCCAGACTCTCCTTGTTTGAGGAAATACTCTCAGTTCGGAAAAAGAGCTTCTCCGCCGTTGATTGGGGGCGATTTTTTCCGGTAACTGAGAGTGTTGACGAGTCGAGAGGGTGGAGAAAAAATTACTTTTACGATATTGAAACTCAACCAAAGAGGAAGAGGAAATTTTTCTTTTGAGTGTATTATCGGATCGCCCGAGCGACGGCTTTTACCACTCGCTTATCGAACGTATCGGGAATGATAGACTCTCTGGTCGGACGTTTGATGAGTGCTGCGATGTTTTTGGCCCCTTGGAGCAGCATCGCGTCGGTGATGAGCTGTACATTGTTATCGAGGGCGCCTCGAAAAATGCCGGGAAATCCGAGAGAGTTGTTGATCTGATTGGGGAAGTCTGAGCGACCGGTGGCTACGACGAATGCCCCGGCTCGTTTGGCACTTTCTGGCATAATTTCCGGAATCGGATTGGCGAGGGCGAAGACGATGGCGCGCGCGTTCATACTCCGTATCTGTTCCTCCGTCACCGTGTTGCCTTTGGAAACGCCGATGAAGACGTCAGCGCCCCGCATCGCGTCCGTGAGCGTGCCGGAAAGATTTTTTTTGTTGGTTATTTTAAGTAATGCTCGTTTGGAGGTGTCAAGATCTTTGCGGTCGCGACTGAGAATACCCTGACTGTCTGTCATAATCAGATGACCGACGCCGTAGCGGAGCAGGAGTTTGGCGATAGCGTTGCCGGCGGCTCCCGCTCCGGAGATGACCACGGCGCTTTTCTTAGGATCTTTCTTGGCGGCTTTGAAAGCACTGATGAGTCCGGCAAGAACGACCATCGCGGTACCGTGCTGATCGTCGTGGAGAACGGGAATGTCGAGTTCGGCTTGCAACCGGCGTTCTATTTCAAAACAGCGCGGAGCCGAGATGTCTTCAAGGTTGATGCCGCCGAATACCGGCGCGATATTTTTGACGGTCTTGATGATTTCTTCGGTGTCTTGGGTGGCGAGGACGATGGGAAAGGCGTCGACATTCGCCAGCACTTTGAAGAGCATCGCTTTGCCCTCCATCACGGGGAGCGCGCCTTCGGGACCGATATTACCGAGGCCGAGTACGGCTGATCCATCCGATATGACCGCTACGGTATTTTTCTTCATCGTGTAGTCGCGGAGTTCGTCTTTGTGCGAGGCAAGGTGAGTCGAAACCGCGCCGACGCCGGGCGTGTAGTAGATGGAGAGATCAGCCCGATTTCTGACCGGAGCTTTGGGCTGGATCTCAATTTTGCCGCGCAATTTTTTGTGCACCGCCAAAGCCTTTTTGCCGAAATCATTTTTCATAGAGGTGAGGATTACGAATGGTTTTCACTTCATTGTAGCATTAAAAAGTCCCGACTACTCAAATTTTTGAGGGGGCAGCAATTCTGAGAGGACTTTTTTGAATGTGGCGTACCAGAGAGCGTAGCCGTCACTGCTCGGGTGGAAGAGGTCTTTGGCGTGATAGCGGTAGGGATCGCTGGCAAAAGGATCATTGGCAGCGTCGCGGTAGAGATCGATATAGGTGACGTCCATCTCCTTAGCTGTTCGTTTGAAGATCTCTCTCACCGTGAGCGTTCTTTGTGTCCAGATATATGCGAGGGGCCGGGGAAAGAGAGGTGCGTTGCCGACATTGCCGGCAGTCAGAAGGAAGACCTCTTTTCCAACGCGCTTGGCTTCTTCTAAGACGGCAGTGATATCTTTTTGGAGTTGTTTTTTTTCTGAAAAAGCCACGATGTCATTGCCACCGATTTGCACGACGACTTTCTCGTAGTGCTCGGGTAGTTCTCTTAGTATTGGAAGGAGCTGTGCGGTTTTTTTCCCGCTGACTGAACGATTTTCAACAGTCCATTCTGGATAATCCGTACCGAAACGCCCTGCGAGCGAGTCAAGGGGAGTATCCGCGCCCACGCCGACCCCGGTGCTGTCGCCGAGAAACAACGCTCTCGGCGCATCCGGCGCCAGAGCACGCTCATAAGGAAATGTATTTTCTACCAGCGCACGACTAACACGGAGCAAGCTTTGAATCCTGATGTATGAGTAGAGACTATAAGTCCCGAGACAGAGGAGTATCAGAGTAGTTATCAGAAAAGAAGTGTTCATAATTAGAGTAGAGATTTTGTATAATTCTTTTAGTGAAGGGATAACAATTCATCACTTGCATACATTCTATTTATTTTCTATACTGGAAGTATAATCCTTACACAGTTTTCGTCAAGACCTATGATGACCAAAAAACAAAAACAAGTCCTTGATTTCATAAAAAGCTTTAAGGCTGCTAAGGGCTATGCCCCCTCTCTTGAGGAAATTGCTAAAAAATTCAAACTGGCTTCGGTTTCTACTGCTCATTATTACATACAAAAGCTCCAAGAGGCAGGGCAGCTGAGCAAAGCCTTCAACCAGCCGCGTGGCGTTTCGGCTATCGCGCAAAAACAGGCTATAGAAATACCGGTACTCGGCGCGATTGCCGCCGGTCAGCCTATCGAGGCGATAGAAATTCCGGGCGAAACGATCACCATCACCAGAGACGAAATCGGCAAGCAGGGCAAGCACTATGCTTTGCGCGTGCAGGGGAGCAGTATGATTGACGAGGGTATTTTTGACGGAGATATCGTAGTGATCCGCAAACAGGAGACGGCAGAAAATGGGCAGACAGTGGTGGCGATTATTGATGATAACGAGGCAACGCTCAAAAAGCTCTATCGCGAGAACGGCAAGCAGGGAAAGTTCCGGCTTCAACCCGCAAACCCGACCCTCTTCCCGCTGTATCGCGACGAGGTAGAGGTTCGAGGCGTTGTGGTGAAGATTATTCGCAACCTCGAGCCGCCACTGGATCAGAAGCAATCGAAAGAAAAAAAGTATGTACGGAAAATAGATTACTCGTGGGATTACCGGGGAGAAAAGACGAAGTCGCATACGCACGGCATCCATACTTATCCGGCGATGTTCATTCCCCAAGTCGGACGGAGATTGTTGGAGACGTACAGCAAGGAGGGTGACACGATCTGTGATATTTTCTGCGGTTCCGGCTCGGCTTTGGTTGAGAGCCGACTGATAGGAAGAAACGCCTATGGTATCGATCTCAATCCTCTGGCTATTTTTCTGGCGGAAGCCAAGACAACTCCCATCAATCCTCAAAAGTTGACTAAAACCTATATCGCCGTACTTGATAGGGTGGAAAAAATAAAAGACAGCCAGATACAAAAACCTGATTTCAGGAACATTGATTTTTGGTTCAAGGAAAAAGCCATCATACAGCTCGCAAAACTGAAGAAAGCCCTCCAAGAGATACAAGATGAAAAAATCCGGAATTTTTTGATGGTCGCTTTCAGCGAGACGGTACGCTATTCCTCAAATGCAAAAACCGGAGAAT
>JAHFOM010000056.1 GCA_023261685.1 Candidatus Moraniibacteriota bacterium
GCCCGCGAGACATAGTTCTCAGACGCGATCATCTCGAGCCCCTCTTCCTGACGTTTCGCCTCTCCCCGGATCGCGGCAAATACTTCCTTGTCTTCATTTTTGAGCAAATTTTTTTGCATAGAAAGAAAAAATCCAAAGAAAACAATAACACAACACTCCTATCCTATCAGATAAGTCCCCTCCCCGCACTATTGACAATTTTCTAAAAAAGATGTATAATGGATTGTTCGTTAAAAATTGCCTAGCCATGTCCAACGCCCCATTCAACCCTTCAAAAAGGAGAAGCAGATGAAAAAACTTGCTCTAACCAGAATAGTCTTAACAAGCATCGTTTACTTTGTTGTCGGTATGTTGGTCTACGGCATAATAGTAAGTGTAAAAAAATATCTTACTGCAGAAGAACCCTCTATAGAGGAAGAAATATATCTTCAGACGAGATACCAAAATCCTCTGATACTCAAGCGTATACTCGAACACGCAAAAGCAGGTGATCTCATTACTTGCGACTATGATTCTCAAGGACTACTGGGTCACCCCCAGATAGCTGTACTGGTGGAGAAAAATAATGCTGGTATTGATCTGGAAGGCATCAGGTACAAGCCACCTTCTCTCAAATACCCACCCAGTGAACAAATCGTTACAGGGACATTTCCCTATGATGACTTCAAGGATTGCAAAATCCAAGTCATCCCAAACGGGAGAGGGTATGATTCGCTCGTGGGAGGAATCATTATGAATGGTCTTCCCCTACCCGAGTAAAAAGCAGAATAAAACAGGCAAAAAAATACCGCTCCGGATTACTCACAAACTCGTGAAATAATCCCGGAGCGGTTTTTATTACCAAACGAAGTGAGTGAAACAAAAGTTTACTTTTATTTCCGAACGCAGTGCTGGTAAAAACGGGTTAATACCCGTTATTTTTCTTGCAAGAATTCTCGGAGCGCTTCCTGATACGGACGGAGGGGCGGGCGCTTGGTGTTGAGGAGGACCGAGTAACGCGGGCGCTTGGCGGGGCGTGGAAAGGCTTCCGAGCCGACGGGAATGATCGGCGTTGCCAGTCCTACCTGATCATAGAGTTCTTGTACCACCTGATACCACGTCACTCCGCCGCTGTTCGGCAGGTGGTAGATGCCCCACGCGTCCCCTGACTCGATCAGTTCCTTCGTAGCTTGTGCGAGATCGGGCGCGTAGGTGAAACAGCTTTTCTCGCTATCCACCACTTTGACTTCCGATTTACTCTGTCCGGCTTCGAGCATAATTTCAAAAAAACTGCGCTTCGCCTCTGGTGACACCCCTGCCTTGCCGAAGAGCTTCGACAATCGGATGAGATAATATTTTTTGGCGTGCTCCTGCACTACTCGTTCGCCGGCATACTTCGTCTCCGCATACCGCGAGAGCGGATTCGGGAGAGCGTCTTCTGCATAGCCCAGTTTCGTGGTGCTACCAGAGGATCCCTTGTTTCCACAGCACCCTCCACCGCAACAACCGGTTTTCATCGGACTCTCCGTAAGCGTCCCGTCAAAGACATAATCGCTGGAATAGTGCACCAGTATAAAGCCCTGCTCCACACTTTTTTTCGCCAAAAAATCCGGCAGATCACGATTGAGGGCGAGCGCTTTGGCATATTCCGCATCGTCCGCCTCGCACAGATCGACGGCATTGTACGCCGCCGCATTGATCACAATGTCAGGCTTTTCCGCCTCCAGCCGCGCGCCGAATACCGCGAAGTCTGTCATATCGACATCCTCCCGATCCCACGCTGTCACTGCATACGCAGCATCCACAGCAAAGAGTTTCGACAGCTCCTGCCCGAGCATCCCCTGTGACCCCAGTATCAACAGTTTCTTTGGCATAAAAATAGGTATACATTTTCTAAAGCCTCACATCCTAACGCTTGATATACTGCTCCTCATAATACTCCTGATACGCCCCGCTTTTGATATCCTGCCACCACACCTGATTGTCCTGATACCATTTGACGGTACGTGCCAATCCCTCATCAATGGTGACCGTCGGTTGCCAGCCCAATTCACGCGTAATTTTTGAGTGGTCAATGGCATAACGGCGATCGTGTCCCGGGCGATCTTTCACGTGTTCGATCTCCGCTTCCGTCTTGCCGAGTATCTCCAATATTTTTTTGATAATCCAAATATTTTCCCGTTCACCATCACCACCGATACAGTATGTCTCGCCGATCCGCCCATTGTGCAGAATAGCGTCAATCGCCAGACAGTGATCCCCCACATACAGCCAATCGCGAACATTGAGCCCATCGCCATACACCGGCACTTTTTTACCCTCCAAGATATGCGTAATAGCGAGAGAAATCAGCTTTTCGGGAAACAAATAGGGTCCATAATTATTAGAACAATTGGAAATAGTCACTGGCAATCCATACGTGTGAAAATACGCGCGCACCAGATGATCAGCACCAGCCTTGGAGGCGCTATACGGACTGCGCGGATCATACAGCGTCTTTTCTGAAAAGGGCGCTTCATCCGGACCAAGCGATCCGAACACCTCATCCGTCGAAACGTGATGAAAGCGCTTCGTATGCTTCTTCGCGGCATCGAGCAGAGCCTGCGTACCGACGATGTTCGTTTCAATAAAAATACCCGGATCCAGAATCGATCGATCCACGTGAGACTCCGCCGCAAAATGCACCACCGCATCGCACTCCGCCACGAGTCCATCCACCAATGCTCTGTCAGTGATGTTCCCCTTCACGAAACGATGCCGGGTATCCCCCTCCCACGCTTTCAGATTTTCCAAATTCCCGGCGTATGTCAGCGCGTCCAAAGTAATCACCTCGTAGTCCGGATACGTCCGCAAAATATGATGTACGAAATTTGAACCGATAAATCCGGCTCCGCCTGTCACTAATAGCTTCATAAAGTAGCGTTGAAAATGAATTCTTCGGGAATATCAGCAAGTAGCGGGTATTGCTGATCTTTTTCCGAAGTGATCGGATGAATAACTCCCCACTCAATACCAATAGCCGGATCATCATATCGTACCCCACGATCGTGTTCCTTGGAATACACATTCGTACATTTGTACGTAAACAGCGTGTCGTCTTCCAAAGCAAGAAAACCGTGCGCGAATCCAGCAGGAATCCAAAACTGGCGCTTGCTCTCCGCGGAGAGCTCGACGGAAACATACTTTCCGAATGTCGGCGATCCGAATCGGATATCCACCGTCACATCGAGCACCTTGCCTCGCACCACCTGCACCAATTTCCCCTGTGCGAACGGCGGCGCCTGATAGTGGAGACCGCGCAGGACCCCCCGCTTCGACTGCGAAAGATTATCCTGCACGAATATCTCAGGGATACCTGCTTCGGCATACCGCGCCGCATTATAGCTTTCCAAGAAAAAACCCCGCTCATCGGAAAATACATCCGGCTCGATGATGAGCAGTCCCTCAATATCAGTTTTGATGATATTCATAATGTATCTTAGATGATTTTCCCCTATTGTAGCATGTATCAGCCGCTATTGTCATCTATCATACCCGCATACCGTGCCCTGCTGACAAAAAAAACTCAACTACATTCACAAAAAAACCGCCTCAAGAAATATTTTTAAGGCAGTAAAAAAAGAAAAGGGGCGGGGAAGTCAATGACTCCTCCGCCCTCATTTTTGGTCAACGACCGAACTATTCCGGCAACGATAGTCCACAGAGAGCCATCGCCGCCAGTGTTGAGCCGCAGACGAACTCGCCGGTTTGATTGAGTCCACGCAACTCTTCAAGGTCAAAGAATCGCACGTTGCCGATAACCTCGAGATCTTCCGGATTTTTATCGCCGATCTCGACCACATCCGCACCCACCACATACTGCGCGTGAGCAAAAAATGTAGTATTCATATTCACCCGACCGACGATACGGGCATTCGCAATCGTGAAGCCGGCTTCTTCCGCCGCTTCCAGTTTGGCCGTCCGAAGAATATAATTCTCCAGATCCTCACCTTTGACAGACGAAGGAGCCAAACCGCGCGGCGCCTCCCAGTGCCATTGGCCAAGGGTAGCAGTCAGTTCACTCCAGCGACCTTCTTCTTCCAGCCGACGGATATACTCCGAACCGGCATCCACCAACCGTTCGGCTGTCGGACGCCATGCGTGGATAAGTCCGATGCGATCACCCATCACTGGCAACACGATGGCACCGGCGTTTTCGATCAGTTGAATCTGGTCGTAGAGTGGCTGGCCGGCATCGTTGACGTGAACGATGCGTGTCATTGCAAATCCCATTGGATTGTGCAAGGCACCGACACCCTGACTGCTTTCACGCCATCCCACCACTGGCTTTTGCCAGGGATTAATAGCGTTGATATGCGTTTGATCGAGCAAGATAAGACCTGCCATTTCTATACTCTCCTGTTGTTAAGTTACGTTTTCAACTACTCTCTCGCAAATACACCATTGCATTTACGAAATACCATCCTAGCATACTTTTTTGCTTCTGTCAAGGGCTGAAGACAGAGCCAGAAACAAGAGTTGAGCGGAAATAGCCTTTACTCAAGGGATATTCCTTACTCCATCTCTCCGCCAAAGAAAGACTCTGGATCCCCATCCCAGCATCTTTTCAAAAGCTCTTCCACTCTACCGCGTTTAATGATGCTCCGCTCTGATTTACTGTAAGTGTCATTTTTCTTTACAAAAAAAAGACGCCCGAACAGACGCCCCCTACTAAGCATATAAAAACCACCCCCATCACTCCTTCAGCGTCTTCAAAAGAAAACGAAAGAGCGTCCGATGATATTCTGCCAATGCTTTGTTGACGATCACATA
>JAHFOM010000013.1 GCA_023261685.1 Candidatus Moraniibacteriota bacterium
TTTGGAAGAAGGAGAAGCCGGTGTGATGCTCTTGGGGGAGACGGATGATATCCGTGAAGGTATGGTGGTCAAGAGCACCGGCAAGATCCTCTCGGTGCCGGTCGGTGAGGGTATCATCGGTCGTGTGCTTTCGCCGCTTGGTCTGCCCGTAGATGGCAAGGGCGATATCGAGGCGCAGGCGTACTATCCCGTGGAAAAAATCGCCCCGGGTGTCATTACGCGCCAGTCAGTGCACCAGCCACTCCAGACGGGTATCAAGGCTATTGATGCCCTTATTCCGATCGGCCGCGGTCAGCGCGAGCTGATTATCGGCGATCGTCAGACGGGCAAGACGGCAGTGGCTATCGATACGATTATCAACCAGAAAGGGCAGAATATCATCTGTATCTATGTGGCAATCGGACAGAAAGAATCGAAAGTCGCCCGTATCGTCGCGGAATTGACCAAAGCGGGCGCGATGGAGTATACGAGCGTGGTGGTGGCAGGAGCTTCTGATCCGGCAGCGCTCTCATATATCGCGCCTTACGCGGCGACGGCGCTCGGCGAATACTTTATGGATCAGGGCAAGGATGTGTTGGTGATCTATGATGATCTTTCCAAACACGCGGTGGCGTATCGGCAGATATCGCTCATCCTCCGTCGTCCGCCGGGGCGCGAGGCGTATCCGGGAGACGTATTCTATGTGCACTCGCGTCTCCTCGAACGCAGCGCCAAACTTAATAAGGAAAATGGCGGAGGATCACTCACGGCACTGCCGATTATCGAGACGCAGGCGGGAGATGTCTCGGCATATATTCCAACCAACGTGATTTCTATCACCGATGGTCAGATCTATCTGGAATCCGATCTGTTCTACAAAGGTATTCGTCCGGCGCTCAATGTCGGTCTCTCGGTTTCACGCGTCGGCTCTTCGGCACAGATTAAAGCGATGAAGCAGGTGGCGGGAACGCTCCGTCTCGACCTGGCGCAATTCCGCGAGTTGGAAGCCTTCGCTCAGTTCGGATCGGATCTGGATGAGAAAACACGGTCGCTGATTGAACGCGGTCGGCGAGCGGTCGAGATGCTCAAGCAACCTCAGTACACGCCACTGCGGGTGGAGCAAGAGGTCGTGGTACTGTATGCTCTGACTCGCGGACATACGGACGATATCGCCGTGGAAGCCATCAGTCGTTTTGAGCAAGAACTCGTGGCATATTTTGGGAGTGAGGGCAAAGAAGTCCTTGATGCGATTTTGAAAGAGAAGGCTCTGACACCAGAAGTGGAGGAATTGTTGAAGAAACACATCGCTACATTCAAGAAATCTTTTATGTGAATTTCTAATTTCTAAACAATTTCCAATGCCGCAATTTCAAAATTAAGAAATTAAAACATTGTTTGAAAATTGAGAATTAAAAATTGAAAATTTATCTACTATGGCTTCAGCTCGAGATATCAAGAGACGCATCAAGGGAGTGAAATCTACGGGAAAAATCACCCGGGCTATGGAGATGATTTCGGCTGTCAAAATGCGTAAAGCTATCGCCTCGGTACTCGCCATCCGCCCCTATGCAAAAGCATCGATCGCTCTTTTGGAACAACTGAGTTTGGCAGTCGGTTCTGGCGGACATCCGCTCTTGCTCAATCGTCCCGTCAAGAGAGCCTTGTACGTGGTTATCGCAAGCAATCGCGGGCTCTGCGGAGGATTCAACGCACAGGTTACCAAACGTCTTCGGATGCTCATCCAAGAAGATGGTGATCGCGAGCATCGTTTTATCGTGATTGGCAAAAAAGCTGAAAACGCCGTTCGTCGCTTTCAAGGGGAGGTTATCGCGACATTTTCGGATGTCCTCAATTTGCCGACCGCCGAAAGTATGCGTCCGATTGCCAAAGTCATCATCGAGGAATTTGAAGCGGAGCGCGTCGATCGCGTGGTGATGGTGTACACGGACTATATCTCCGTTCTGACGCAGGAAGTGAAAGTGCGCGGACTGCTTCCGGTCGCGCTCAAAGACACCAAGAAAGCGCTGAATGAAATGCAGCCTGAAGCCCAAGAAAAAACCGCTGTGTTGCAGGCGGAATATGTCATAGAACCGTCGCCGAAAAAAGTGTTGTGGCGGATGATCCCGCGTCTGATCGAAATGGAGCTCTACCACGCGGTGCTCGAGTCCAATGCCAGCCAGGAGTCGGCGCGGATGCTCGCGATGCGCAATGCTACCGATGCTGCCAAAGATATGGTGTCCGATCTGACCCTCGCCTACAACCAGCTCCGCCAAGCCAAGATCACCCAAGAAATTGCGGAGCTCTCCGCCGGTATGGCGGCAGTCACGCGGTAGAACACGTAAACGAGGAATCCCTGCCCGTCCGGCAGGCGGGAAGAATAATGAATCAAGAATTTTGGAAAAAAGATATGAAGAGTGTTAAACAAAAATTAAGCATTATTCCAAATGAACGCATTATTCAGCGGATTTTTTGGCTGCGCGGAGAAAAAGTGATGCTGGATGTCGATCTGGCGGAATTGTATGAGGTGGAGACGAAACGATTGATCGAGCAGATGAAGCGTAATATTGATCGGTTCCCGTTGGATTTTATGTTCCAGCTTTCTGATCGTGAGATGGAGGCTTTGAGGTCGCAAATTGCGACCTCAAATGGGAAAGAAATGGAAAGAAGGCGTGGAGGGAGAAGGTACAATATATACGCTTTCACTGAACCCGGCGTCGCGATGCTTTCCAGTGTGCTGAAAAGCAAGCGAGCCGTAGCGGTGAATATCCAGATTATTCGAACATTTATCGAACTAAGAAAAATGCTCGTGACGCAGGAGGCATTGCGGAAAAAGATAGAGGCGATGGAACAAAAGTATGATAAAAGATTTAAGGCGGTGTTTGACGTACTGCGGCAGCTTTTGAAAGAGGAAAAGGAGCCGAAAGCAAGAATCGGTTTTGTGGAGAAAGGATAATAGAATGAAGGAATAACGTACTCAAAGAAAAAAAAGTTTCAAAATAATTACTCGTTTTTTAATGTCATCCTGAGCAGAGCGAAGGATCTCGTGGTAATGGTACGGGATCCCTCGACAAGCTCGGGACGACACGCACAGCGCATTGGTTCTTTGGAAAAAAGAAAACAGTCCCATCGCGGTTGCGAGGGGACTGGAGGTGAGATGGTCGCTGGCTGAAGTAGGCTTGCGTCTCAATGCTTGATGCCCACCTTGATCATCAAATCGTAAAGAGTCTTCCCCATGAAAATGATGACAGGAGTGAAGATCAATCCAAAAATTATGATAGTGATTCTTCCCGGTCCTTCTGTGTTGATGACACTACCAACGATGATGAGAAGCCACAGTGATAAAAACCCTAAAAGAGGAATAAGGGCGATAGAGCGTGGCATTGGGGTGTTTCCTTCCGGCAGAGGCTTTTCCATTAGCTTGACTCCTTGGGTTGTGAAACAAATGTTATAGACACTGCTACAACCGTTCATTATAGCAAAAAATAGAGAAAAGTCAAGAGTATTTCCAGAATTAATGAGTATTTTCCCTTAATTAAAGCAAAAATATGAGTGCACACGGAAAAGTGATACAGGTAATCGGACCGGTAATCGATGTGGAATTCTCATCAGGGAGTGTCCTTCCTAAAGTCTACGACGCGCTGGAAGTCGCGCTCACTGATGGCACGCTGGTCGCGGAAGTGCATCAGCACTTGGGGGGCAATCGCGTGCGCGCCGTCGCTATGGGGACGACGGATGGTGTCAGGCGGGGGATGGAGGTTGTGATGACCGGTGCTCCTATTTCCGTGCCGGTCGGCAAGGTTGTGCTCGGACGGATGTTCAATGTGTTGGGAGCCGTCATCGATGGTAAGGAAGACGTGGTTACAGAAACGAAACGTTCGATTCATCGCACCGCGCCGGCATTTGATGAGCAGTCTACCAAGGCGGAAGTTTTCGAAACCGGTATCAAGTCCATCGATCTCATCTGTCCGTTTATGAAGGGAGGCAAAGTGGGACTCTTTGGTGGTGCTGGTGTCGGCAAGACGGTGGTGATTCAGGAATTGATCAGAAATATCGCACAGGAACACGGAGGGTACTCGGTCTTCGCTGGAGTGGGGGAGCGGACGCGCGAGGGAAATGATCTCTACCACGAAATGAAGGAGTCCGGAGTGTTGGAAAAAACAGCGCTCGTCTTCGGTCAGATGAATGAGCCACCGGGAGCGCGTCAGCGGGTGGCATTGACGGCGCTCACGATGGCGGAATCGTTCCGCGACGATGAGGGCAAGGACGTTTTGTTTTTTATCGACAATATCTTCCGCTTCACACAGGCAGGATCGGAAGTGTCCGCGCTGCTCGGACGCATCCCGAGCGCAGTCGGGTACCAGCCCACACTCGCCGAGGAAATGGGCGGACTGCAAGAGCGCATCACCTCGACCAAGAAGGGCTCTATTACTTCCGTGCAGGCGGTGTACGTGCCGGCGGATGATCTTACCGACCCGGCTCCGGCTACGACCTTCGCTCATCTTGATTCGACGGTGGTGTTGTCGCGCGCTCTTTCGGAGCTCGGTATCTATCCGGCGGTCGATCCCTTGGACTCGAGCTCGACGATCCTCGATCCGCAGATTATCGGCGAGCGTCACTACACGGTGGCGCGTGGCGTGCAGAAGATCCTCCAGCGGTACAAGGATCTGCAGGATATCATCGCCATCCTCGGTATGGAGGAGCTCTCCGATGATGACAAGCAGGCCGTCGCCCGTGCCCGTAAGATTCAGAAATATCTTTCCCAGCCGTTTTTCGTCGCCGAGCAGTTTACGGGTGCCCCGGGCAAGTACGTGAAACTCGAAGACACGATTGCCGGATTTGAACGGATCCTTTCGGGAGAACTCGATGATATCGGCGAACAGGCATTTTATATGAAGGGGAGCATCGAGGAAGTGATTGCGGAAGGAAGAAAGTAGTTGAAAAATTTTCAATTTTTAATTCTCAATTTTTCCCGCTGAATCGGGACCCCGCCAAGGCGGTGGCAAACAATGATCCAATTTCTTAATTTTAGAATTTTGGAATTCAGTCATTTGAAATTGTTTAGAAATTAGAAATTGAAACTTAGAAATTCCAGAATATACAAAGGTATGTCTCAAATAAAGTTTACAATTCTCACGCCGGAAAAAGTCGTGTTCGAAGCGGAAGTCTATCAGGCGACGCTGCCCGTAGAAGGGGGCGAGGTAACGATCTTGCCTGAACATATTCCCTATATCGGCGCCCTGAAAGCGGGAGAACTTGTGCTTCGTCAAAAAGCGGGTGGTGAGGAAATGAGCCTGGCGACATCCGGAGGATTTTTGGAGTTTCATGATAACGTGTTGGTGATTCTCGCTGATACGGCTGAGCGTGCCGAGGAGATTGATCTGGCGCGTGCCGAAGAGGCCAGACAAAGGGCCGAAAAACTGAAAGAGACGAGTACGCAGATGAGTGATGAAGAATATGCCCGGACCGCTGCCATACTGGAAAAAGAATTGGCACGAGTCAGGGTGGCGCGCAAGCATCATAGCCGTCGGGGGATTTCGCTTGACACAGATCGTTAGTGTTTGATATTTTCTCCATGTAAGGCTACAATAAAGGAGCATTTGATGAAGTAGCCTTTTTCTCGAGGGTATCGGATTATTTGAAGAGAAACTATGGAAGCCGACTTGAAGCCACAGTCACAGCAACTCGTGTGTATAGTAGATGATAATGAAGATATCAGGGATATTTATCGTTTGAAATTTGAGCAGGAAGGATTCCTGGCGGTGACGGCAAAAGACGGCGAAGAGGGACTGCGCATCATCAAAGCAGAGCGTCCGGATATCATCCTGCTGGATGTCGAGATGCCGGTATTGGATGGAATCGGCGTACTCAATATCCTTAAGGCTGACCCGGATCTTGCGAAAATACCGGTGGTCATACTGAGCAATATTGACAGCGAAGATATGTTTCAGAAAGTGAGTGATTTGGGCGCCGCGGAGTATTATCTGGTGAAATCACTGACTGACCCGCAAAAAGTCGTGGATATAACGGTGAAGGCATTAGCAGAACAAGGCGGGGAGGCAGAGATGCCGGCGTAGTATCAATCAAAAAGAGTCATTATGAACCGCGTGCGGTTTTTTTTGTTTTTAGGGCTGTTTTGAGGGTAAAAATAACGGGTATGTACCGAAGAGCCCGCCCATTCGGTCATAAAAGCAGAAAAAGACTGCGAAATGTTTTTTAGGGAACCATTGGGCGAAGTCTGGCTATCGGACGGGTTCATCTAAAAACTTTTGCAGTCTTTTTTTGTCAGTTCGTTTGGTGAAAAATTTCTCACGGGGTTGAATAAAAGGCCTGTTTACGCTAGAGTGAGAAAATACAGTCATTATAGGAGTATCTCTATGGGTGTGCAAAAAGCCTACCAACCGCGTTCTCTTGAGCCGAAATGGCAGAAAGAATGGCTAAAAAAAGGTATCTATCAGCAGTACTCCCGCAAGAAGAAGTGCTATGTGCTTGATATGTTTCCGTATCCCTCCGGGTCGGGTCTTCACGTCGGTCACCCGAGGGGCTATATCGCTTCAGACATTTATTCTCGCTTCAAGCAGCTCGAAGGGTACGGGGTGTTACATCCGATGGGGTGGGATGCGTTCGGATTGCCGGCGGAGCAGTACGCGATCAAGAACAAAGTTCATCCGGCGGTAGCGGTCAAGAAAAACATTGCCACATTCAAGCGCCAACTCGCCAAGATCGGCTTCACGTATGATTGGGAGCGCGAGATTAACACGACTGACCCCGAGTACTATCGCTGGACGCAGTGGATATTTCTTCAGATGTGGAAGAAGGGTTTGGCGTATCAGTCATTCAGTCCGATTAACTGGTGTCCGTCGTGTCAGACGGGACTCGCCAATGAGGATCTGGAGCAGGGCAGGTGCGAGCGCTGCGACAGCGTGGTAGAAAAGAAACCGATGCGCCAGTGGGTGCTCAAAATCACCGCCTATGCCGACAAGATGCTTCGTGATCTGAAGACGCTTGAATGGCCGGAAGGAGTAAAAGAGGCGCAGAGGAACTGGATCGGCCGTTCGGAAGGAACAGAGGTGGTCTTTTATGTGGCCGACACCGAAGAGGAGATACGAGTCTTTACGACGCGCGTGGATACTATCTACGGCTGTACCTATGTGGTGGTGGCACCGGAACATCCTTTGATTAATCAGCAGTTAACGATCAACAGTCAGGGAATAAAAAACAAGGCGGAGGTTAAGGGATATTTGGAGAAGACGAAAAAGAAGACAGATTTGGAGCGGACAGCGTTGAGCAAAGAAAAAACGGGGGTGATACTTGAGGGTATTGAGGCTATCCATCCATTCACGGCTGAGCGTCTGCCAGTATATATGGCTGATTATGTACTGGAGAGTTATGGGACAGGCGCAGTGATGGGCGTGCCGGCGCACGACGAGCGTGATTTTGAATTCGCGAAGAAATACGATCTGTCGATTCAGTCAGTGATTGCTCCTCCGAGAGGACAGCAGCCGGTGCAAGACCAGCCATTTATTGATGATGGTGTATTGATAGATTCAAAAGAATTTACCGGACTGACTTCACAGGAAGCGCGGGAGAAAATGACGGCGTGGTTGAGCAAAGAGAAATTGGGGAAGAAAAAAGTCAACTATAAGTTGCGTGACTGGGTATTTTCTCGTCAGCGCTATTGGGGCGAGCCGATTCCCCTTATACACTGTGAGGGGTGCGGGGTGGTGCCAGTGCCGGAGCGTGATCTGCCGGTAAAGCTACCGAATGTGAAGTCGTATCAGCCGACCGGTACCGGTGAGTCGCCGTTGGCAGATATCGCTTCGTGGGTCAATGTGAAATGTCCGGAGTGCGGTGGCAAGGCCAAGCGGGAGACCAACACGATGCCGCAGTGGGCGGGATCTTCGTGGTACTACCTGCGCTTTATTGATCCGCATAATACCAAAGCGTTGGTGGATGGCAAAAAGGAGAAAAAAATGATGCCGGTCGATGTTTATGTGGGAGGCGATCACGCGACGCGGCACCTCATCTACGCGCGTTTTTGGCACAAGTTTCTTTATGATCAGGGGGCGGTGAGTACGCCGGAGCCGTTTCAGCGTCTGGAATTTTTGGGTCTGATCCTTGCTTCTGACGGGCGCAAGATGTCCAAGCGTTGGGGGAATGTCATTGATCCGAATGATGTTGTAGAACAATTCGGTGCGGATGCTTTTCGCTTGTATGAGATGTTTATGGGCCCGTTCACGCAATCAATCGCGTGGAATACCGATGGTATGATCGGGACGCGGCGGTTTTTGGAAAAAGTGTGGAAACTAGAGAGACAGGTAACAGTCAACAAAAAACAGACAACGGAATCAAAGAATATGCAATCTCTTTTGCATCAAACCATTAAAAAAGTGACTGAAGATATCGAGAGTTTCAAATTCAATACGGCGATCAGCAGTCTGATGATACTGGTCAATGCTCTTGAAAAAGAATCTCATATATCACTCATCACGTATCAGACATCACTTATCCTTCTCAGTCCCTTCGCGCCGCATATTGCGGAAGAATTGTGGGAGAGAATGGGCAACAAGCAGTCTATTTTTCTCAGTCAATGGCCGAAGTGGGACAAGAAAAAGATCGTCGCCGAAACGGTCACTATCGCCGTGCAGATCAATGGCAAGGTGCGTACGGTACTGACGGTGCCGGCAGGGAGCGATGAGGCGACGGTGCAGGCTCTGGCGCTTGCCGATGTAAAAATCACCGCACATCTGGACGGCAAGAAAATCCGCAAAGTGATTTATGTGCAGGATAAGATTCTGAACGTGGTCGTGTAGGATGCGCCCAGAGACTGTTTATTGTTGATGGCAAGTGTACATATCTTCATACGGTCGTAGGAAAATGTGTACACATGCTTTCTCATAATTATGATTTTTTTCTGAAAATATGCAGGCAGTTATTCTGGCGGCGGGACAAGGGACGCGGATGGGAGCGCTGACGGCAGAGACGCCCAAGCCGATGTTGCTCCTACTCGGCACACCGATGCTCGAGTGGAAATTGGCAATGTTGCCGGATGTTATTGATGAAGTCATTGTGATCGTGGGATATTTGAGTGAGCAGATTGAAGCGTATTTCGGAAATGAGTGGCGCGGACGAAAAATTTTGTACGTGCACCAAAGGGAACTTAATGGTACGGGAGGAGCGGTAATGCTGATGAAAAAAATATTATCCGGCCCCTCACTCGTGATGATGGGAGATGATTTGTATCATCCCGCTGATCTCTCGGATCTGACACGGGAAACATCCGCCGTGCTCGGATTGAAAGTTGATGATGCCGAACACTACGGACTTCTGGAGGTGAATGAAAAAGGAAATCTTGCAAGGATTACTGAGCGTCCGCACGGGTATCAGACCGGTATTGTCAATACGGGAGCGTACCTGCTCCACCCACATTTTTTCGACTATCCGCTCGTGCCGATTTCTGAGACGGAGTATGGTCTACCACAAACATTGGCGCTCTTGGGACAAGACACTCCTGTCAGAGTGCTCTCGGCGCGGGCATGGCAACCGGTTGGCAAGCCGGACGATATTCCGCTCGGAGAAGCATTCCTGAGAAAATATGCTGTATGAAAATATTCTTGGATTTCGATGATTGTTTATTTGATACCGGATTGTTTTTGAAGAGTTTGGAAGAGATATTTGCAACAAGCGGAGTGACACCAGAGCTTTTTCATCGAACGTATCAGGCGATGAAAGAAAATGCTTCCGGTAATGGGTGGCAGTATTCCTGCGATGCACACATTGAAATGTTAAAACCAGAGGTGTCTTTTGACGAGCAATCTTTGCGAGAGAAATTAAAAGTTTGTTTTGCTCATACGGCAGAATTTTTATTTCCGGACGTGAAGAACTTTTTGGCAACCCTGAAAAGCGGGGGAATACATCTCTTCGTGCTTTCATTCGGCGATCCTACTTTTCAAAAACAAAAAATAGCCGGGACAGGAATCGGAGTGTATTTGGAGAAAAGTATCATCACGAGTATAGGCAAAGCCGAGGCGCTTCAAGCTGAGATTGCTACCGACGATGATGATATTTGGTTTTTTGATGACCGGATTCATTTTATTGAAGAAGTGAAAAAGGCGTTTCCAAAAGTACATACTGTGTTGGTGTGTCGCGCTCAAGGACGCTATAATGAGGAGAAGAATGAATGTTGTGACTGTACCGTCAAAGACTTGATTGATGGACAGAAAATCCTTTCCGAGTATTCTTGATTCATGATTCGTAATTCATTATTCATCTTCTTATGTGCGGTATCATAGCCTATTCCGGCAAAAAACAAGCGCGCGATTTCCTGATAGATGGGCTGAAGCGTCTGGAATATCGGGGATATGACAGCGCCGGTGTCGCGCTTTTGGACAACGGCAGGATAAAAATTGTCCGCGCGGTTGGCAAGGTGGTCAATCTGGAAAAAAAACTTCATGCCAATGCCAAGAGTTGTATTGGTATCGCGCATACGCGCTGGGCGACGCATGGTAAGCCATCCGAGAAAAACGCCCATCCGCATCTGGACTGCACCGGTATGGTCGCAGTCGTCCACAATGGTATCATCGAAAATTATCGGGAATTGAAAGCGATGTTGGAGAAACAAGGACATCATTTTCGTTCGGAGACGGATACCGAAGTGATCGCGCACCTGCTAGAAGAGTCAATGAAGACATTGACTTTCGAAGAGGCTTTTGTCGTGACGCTCAAACAACTGCGCGGGGCATACGGTATCGTCGCTCTTGCGTCAGGGAGCGATACGATGCTGGCGACGCGTCTTTCGAGCCCGCTGGTGATCGGTGTCGGCGATGGCGAAGTGTGCGTCGCCTCTGATGTGTCGGCGATGGCAGACGGCGTCAAACGGGTGGCATATTTGGACGATGGTGAGATTGCTGTCATCACGGGAGAAACATACGTGATCAAGTCTCTTGGCAATCGCGTGCGCGAGAAAAAGGAAACGATTTTTGAGAAAGACAAAACCATCGCCGAGCATACCGGCTACCCGCATTTTATGCTCAAGGAAATTTTTGAACAGCCGAGGAGTTTCGCTGATGCTCTGCGCGGGCGGCTGCTGGTTGCTGATGGCGCGGCGCGTCTCGGGGGATTGCGCTCGGTGGAGAAGCGTCTGCGTTCTATCAATCGCATCGTGATTATTTCCTGCGGTACGTCGTATCATTCCGGACTGGTGGGGGAATATGTGCTCGAAGAGTACGCTGGTATTCCGACGGAGGTTGAGATGGCGTCCGAATTCCGCTACCGCAAACCCATTGTAGATAAAAAAACGGCCGTGATTGCTATTTCGCAGTCGGGCGAGACAGCCGACACCCTCGCCGCCATTCGCGAAGCGAAGGCACAGGGCGCTTTGACACTTGGCATCGTCAATGTGGTCGGGTCAAGTATAGCGCGCGAGACGGATGCAGGTGTCTATTGTCACGCGGGACCGGAGATTTCCGTCGCGTCTACCAAGGCCTTCACCTCGCAGTTGGCGATACTTTCTCTCCTGACGCTTTATCTGGGACGACAGAGGGGTATGTCTCCGGCAACCGGCAAAAAGATTGCCAAAGCGCTCGCGCGTATTCCAGAACAAATGGAACAGACTCTGACACAGACGAAGCATATCAAAAAGCTCGCCAAAAAATACGCGAGGCAGGAGCACTATATGTATCTCGGGCGGAAGTACAATTTTCCTAATGCTTTGGAGGGAGCGCTCAAGATCAAGGAAATCGCCTATGCGCCGGCTCAGGGCTACCCAACTGGAGAAATGAAGCACGGACCGATTGCGCTCGTCGATAGATCCACTCTTTCTCTCATAGTGATGCCACAAGACAGCGTCTATGAAAAAAATATGAGCGGAATGGAAGAGATTCTGGCGCGTGGCGGGAAAGTCTTGGCTATCGCGACGGTTGGTGATACGATGCTTGCCAAAAAAGCGACGGATACGATTTTTATCCCAAAAACATTAGAAATGCTGACACCGCTTCTCGCCGTTATCCCGCTCCAGCTGTTCGCCTACTTTGTCGCGGTGGAACGCGGCTACGACATCGACAAACCGCGCAACCTAGCAAAATCTGTGACCGTTGAATAGCGAGTAGGATGTCAAAAATACCTGAGAGGAAAATGACAAAAAAAACAGGGTAAGAAAATATTTTCTTACCCTGCAACAGAGTTGGATATACGCACGATGCACTGTTGTTACGCTGATGATTGAGAGTTCTTGCGGAGCGTTCTGATAAGGTTATCTATTTGATTTATGGATAACGCCCCAACGAGATCAATTATCTGACTAACCTTTTCCCATTCATCTTTGGTGATAAAGATGTTTGATGGTGCATCCTTTACTCCAGGAAAACCAAAACATTCTTCCGGTATACCACAAGCTTCAATACAGCTCGCGAGATCAAGATTGAAATACCAGCAGAAACGAGTCAAACTGCCAACAGCTCCACTGAGTTTTCTTGTCGACATCTTTCTAAAGTCTTGTTTTGCAAAAGTACCATTGGTAAACTCAAAAACTCGTGCTGGTGTGACACTCATTCCTATTGCCAGTTTTGAGAAGGTGATTGATGAGGAATCACGACATTCCCTAGCAAGCTTGGTGAAGGCTTCCGGGGTGGGAGCTTCTGGCTTACGCAGTTCAGTCATTGTTATTCTCCTATGGTAGGGGTGGTCTAGGAAGTGAGGATTACTCACTTCCTAGCAGGTTGGTTAGTTCAGGGCTTCACGAATCTGAGCGCACTTTGATCGTATCAGTTCGGCGATTTTTTCGGCTACCAATTGATTCTCTCCGATGAGGCGGACATCTTCGCTGTCGATCAAATCAAGCAAGTGACCGAGCTGGGAAGCTTTTGCTTTCCTTTCCGCGGTATCCTTGACAAGTCTTGCTTGGTAAATTCTCGCTACTCTGAAGGTATATTCCTTTTGGAGTTGATCGATGCCTACTCCGGGGAAAAGGATGTCAAGCTGAGTCTGACTAAAAGTATTTTTGGCGAGTGACTTTTTACACCCTTCGTAACTGAGATCACGTAAACGACAAAGGTTTGCAAGGGTAGTGTCCTTGAGTAAGTTCTGACGGATGTGCTCAGCAAGAGTCATCAGCATATTCTCCATATTGTTAAGGTGCGAGACACCGGCAAAACTTGTTGTCAAAGATATCGGAGACACACCCCGCAATCTTTAACTAGAGAGTGTACTCTCAAAATACTCACTTGTCAATAATTGACCGTCAAATGTTGACAAATGTTCGTCAACAGAGTATACTGGAAGTACAACAATGCTATGAATAAAGACCTTTTTGAGAAGCTTGGCTTCTCTCCCAATGAAATAGCTCTCTACAAAGCCCTTCTCAGGACCAGAGAAGCGGCTCCGTTAGAACTGGCCCGGCTGACCGGCATCAAGCGCACGACCTGCTATAGCCTGGCGCGCGGCTTGGCGGAAAAGGGCTTCTTGTATGAGGATGCCACTCGGCGTCCCAAGAAGTTTGTTTTGGTGCCGCCGAGCGAACTCAAGGACATCGCGGAGCATGAGCGGAGGCAAGCAGAAGAACGCGAAAGAGCTCTCGGGCAGTTTACCGAGAAGCTGACCCAGCACGAAGCGAAGACCAGCTATCCGGTACCGGAGATTCGTTTTATTGAAGAATCCAGACTGGAAGCATTCCTCTATAAGCGTTCCAATACTTGGATGGCAAGCATTAAAGAATATGACAATATTTGGTGGGGGTATCAGGACTCGGTCTTTGCCGAGAAATATGTTGAATGGATCAAGTCATTTTGGAAAGGCAAGCCGATAGATTTTGAAGTGCGGTTGCTCAGTAATGAATCAGATGTCGATAAGGCCTTAGCGAAGAAGTACAAAAAACGTATCATCAAGGTATTGCCCGATGCCACGGATTTCCAGTCGACTATCTGGGTAACGGGGGATTATGTGACTTTTATCTACTGCCGTGAAACGCCTATGCATGCGGTAGAAATTCACAGCGCTCTTTTGGCACGCGATCTCCGGACCATTTTTAAGAAAATGTGGAGGGAGTAGACTCTCTTTGTGCTCTTTGTTGTTTGACTCTACAGCGGTTCAACCCCTGTAAAACAGAGAACAGTGGAATGACAAAGGAGTGATTTTCAGTTATAATGGACTCGCTATACATAAAAATCCAAAGCACAAAACACAAAGGTCAAACAAAGCCCAAAGCAAAAAAACACAAACAGGCAACATCCACGGTTTATGTTTTGGAGATTGAGTTTTGTTTGGATTTTGTGCTTTGAAAGCTGTGTTTTCTAGATTCTTCTATGCATACTACCATTGCTCAGTATCTGCCTCTTGATCGTCCCTTAATTATTTTTGATCTGGAAACGACCGGCTTGGCCGTCGGGGAGGATAAGATTATAGAGATAGCGTATGAGAAAATCCTGCCATCGGGGGAGGTGATATCGTACTGTCAACGCATCAACCCGGGGGTTGCCATTCCGGAAGTCGCGAGCAGTATCAACGGCATCTTTGACAAGGACGTCGCGGACGCGCCCAGTTTTGCGACGCTCTGTTACGAGCTCTGGAATACGTTTGAGGGAGCGGATGTCGGGGGATTCAATATCACGGGGTTCGATCTGCCGTTTCTCCGAGGCGAGTTCGCGAGCGTCGGCAAAACTTTTGATTTCGCATCCAAAAAGATACTGGACGCAAAAATTCTCTACCACAAGATGTCGGCACGTGATATGGTTGCCCCGCGCAATCTTTCAGCGGCGTACAAATTCTACTGCGGCAAAGAGCATACGACCGCGCATACGGGTGCGGGCGACGTGCGGGTGACGGTGGAGATACTGGAGAAGCAATTGGAGCAGCATCCGGAGTTTCGGAGCTGGGAATACATCGCGGAGCTCCACGGAAATAAAAAGTTGCTGGAATCCGCCAAAACAGAGCATGCCCCGCTGATAGTAGCTAAACCCCTTGGTACGTTGTTTTAAGGTCATTCTGAGCATAGCGAAGAATCCCGTATGGATAGAGTTTACTTTGTGTATATTGCTACCAATAAGAGGAACACGGTTTTGTATACAGGTGTCACGAGAGATATCTACGTCAGAATGTCACAACATAAGAGCAAATTGGTAAAAGGTTTCACAAGTAAGTATAATGTGGACAAGTTGGTCTTTGTTGAAAACTTTGGAACACCGATGGGAGCTATCAGCGCTGAGAAGAGAATAAAAGGGTGGACAAGAAAGAAAAAGATTGACTTGATAGAAAAACAGAACCCAAAATGGAATGACTTGTTTCTTTTGGAACGGGATTCCTCGACAAGCTCGGAATGACCGGTAAACAGAAAACCACCCTATGAACTTTATTGACGCTATCATTCTCGGAATAGTAGAAGGCTTGACGGAATTTCTGCCGGTGTCTTCGACGGGACATTTGATCCTCGCCTCGAGACTGCTTCATCTGCCAGAGACGGATTTTTTGAAGACGTTTCAGATCGCCATCCAGCTCGGGGCGATTCTGGCGGTGGTCGTTTTGTATTTCCGCAAGTTGTTTCTCGAGTGGGAGATTATGAAGCGTATCGCGGTCGCTCTTTTGCCGGCGCTCGGCATCGGTTTCTTGTTCTATGCCTCCATCCGGACACTTTTTGAATCTGAGATGACGGTCGTAGCGATGCTGTTTTTTGGTGGTGTTGCTATCATTCTTTTTGAAGTCTTTCACAAAAATAAGGAGGGTATGATTGAAGATCTGGCGACACTACCGTATCGTACAGCTTTCTCTATTGGTCTATTTCAGGCGATTTCCGTCATTCCGGGGGTATCGCGTGCGGCTGCCACTATTCTCGGCGGACTGTGGCTTGGGATGAAGCGCACCGCTATCGTGGAGTTTTCATTCTTGCTTGCGGTGCCGACGATGGTCGCGGCGACGACGCTGGATCTCATAAAGCACGCCTCGCTTTTTTCGCGGGCGGACTTTCATCTGCTGGCGATCGGATTTATAGTGTCATTCGCGGTCGCGCTGGTCGCTATCAAATTCTTGCTCCGCTTCGTCGAGTCGCATACCTTCGCCCTATTCGGCGTCTACCGTATCGTGATCGCAGCCCTCTTTTTCCTTCTGGTTCTCTAATTTCTGTTTTCGCGTATCACATTCTACTTATGACATTTCTGTATGGCAAGCCGGTCGCTGACAAGATTCTTCTGGAAACAAAAGCGCGTATCGAGGCAACCGGCATCACGCCGGGATTGGCGGTGATTTTGGTCGGCGATGACGCTTCGTCGCATTTGTATGTCGGGCTGAAAGAAAAAACAGCCGGTGACATTGGTGTGCATTTCGAGAAATATATTTTTGATACCAGCGTCTCACAGGATGATATTCTCGCCTGTATTGGACGGCTCAATGAGCAAAGAGACATCCACGGTATCATCGTGCAGCTACCGCTTCCGGCAGGGTATGACACCGACAGCATTATCGCTCATATCGATTCGAAAAAAGACGCGGACGGATTTCATCAGGAGACGGTGCAGCAATTTCTCGCCGGAAAGAGTGAGGCTTGCCCGGTGTTTCCCTTGGCGATGGTGGAACTCTTGCGTTCCAGTCAGGCTTATCAAAAAGGGGAAAGAGGCTCTGTGGTTGCCAATTCTCCGTTGATGGGGAGAGTGATGACGCAGGCACTGCTGCTCGAAGGATTGCCGAGCGAGTACGTCTTGTATACTGATTCCACAGAAACAATATCCGAGAGACTCCGTGATGCACGGGTGATCATCACCGCCGTGGGCGTGGCGCACTGCATCACCGGATCGATGATCAGTCCCGGCGCGATTATCATCGATGGAGGCATCAGTCATCTGGATGGGAAGGTGGTCGGCGATGTCGATCGGGGCAGTGTCTCAGAAAAGGCAGGCTGGCTTTCTCCGGTACCCGGCGGCGTCGGTCCGCTGACCATCGCCTGTCTTTTGAAACGGACGCTCCTTCTCGCAGAACATTCCGCGAGTTGAATAGAAAAGAAAAAGGAGTCCCTGCATTGAGGGGCTCCTGATTTTTTTACTTACTTCAGCTGAGACTACCAGCCTGTTCTTGGTTTGGATTTTCTCTGTCGGCGGGTAGCATAACTCAGTGGTATCCCGTTGGTTAATTGAGACGGGGAATCGCACTGGCAATAGTTTTTATCCGCCGGTGCCGGAAGCGAGTTGATGACATCGTAATCATTAGGATTCCGGACTTTTTGCAGCGGTTTCTGACATTGGGAACAGTAAATAGAAGGCATAAAATACTCCATTTGTTAAAGAAGATTGGTGTGTAGTCTGACTTTTCAGCCAAAAACAAAAAAGCTCCGCTGGTGGCGGAACTGGATGTTTTTGAGTGAGTATCGAAAGGCTAATCACGCATCAACATACCGTTCCGCTCGCGGAACCAGTAGGTAAATGCAAATGTGACAGTGATTCTTTCCATACGCCTTGTATGATAGCACAGTGCGGATTTTTGTCAAAGTGAGAGTCTGATTGGCGCCGAGGGAGGGACTTGCCAGCCCAAGGTTGGTCTCCTCCCGAGGCGGACAGGCTGCCTTGGGCGGAAACTCTTTTTATTGGTGCCGAGGGAGGGACTTGAACCCTCATGATATTGCTATCGCGGGATTTTGAGTCCCGTGTGTCTACCATTCCACCACCTCGGCATAGATTTTTCTGTACGGGATTTTGCCCTGTACCACAAGGGTACAGGGTACTCTACACCCAGTGTGGTGTAGGGTGAGTCCCGTGTGGTCGCCTGAGGCGACCAAGTCTACCGCTCATCCTTTACCCGCCTCTGGCGGGCACCACCGCGGCATTGTGCATTTTTTACTTTTTCTGAAGCCACAAATAGCTTGAGGAAAACAAGGTAAGCATAGAAAATTGATAATCGTTTGTCAATGGACTATAATAAAAGAATGGCGAAGATTATCGGGTTTATCAATCAGAAGGGCGGGGTAGGGAAAACTACCTCGACTATTAATGTTGCGCGCTATCTGGCAGAAGCGGGCAAGAAAGTCCTGCTGGTCGATCTTGATCCGCAGGGCAACGCTTCTTCGGGGCTCGGTATCGATGCCAAGAGTTTGGAAAAAAATCTCTACCACGCGATGATTCTCGGTTTGCCGGTACAAGAAATCATCCTCCGTACGGAAACAGAAAACCTGCACATCATCCCATCGGCGCAGGACTTGGCGGGTGCCGAGATCGAGATGGTGCATATCGATGGGCGGGAATTCCGTCTGCAGGGAGCGTTGCGATCAGTCCGCTCATACTATGATTATATCCTGATCGACAGTCCGCCGTCGCTCGGACTCTTGACTATCAATGGGCTTGTCGCGTGCGATGAGGTGGTCGTGCCGGTGCAGACGGAGTACTATGCATTGGAAGGACTGAGCCAGCTCTTGGGGACGATCGAGCTCGTGCGCGAGCATCTCCAGCCCAATCTGAAAATAATGGGGGCATTGCTCACACTCTATGATCGGCGCAATCGTCTGGCGCGCCAAGTGGTATCCGAGGTACGAGCACATTTTCCGGGGCCGGTGTTCGAGAGCGTCATACCGCGTTCGGTGCGTCTGGCTGAGGCGCCGAGTTTCGGCAAATCCATTTTGGATTTCGATGCCTTTTCCAAAGGTGCCCGCGCGTACAAAGGGGTGGCGCGCGAGATACTCGCGTGGGAAGAGGAGGAACGTAAAAAACTAAAGGTATTATAAGAATTTTCAATTTCTAATTTTCAATTTTCAATCAATAATCAATGTATCAATTTGAAAATTAAATCATTGAAAAATTCAATGAAAATTGAAAATTGAGTATTGAAAATTACAAAAGTATGGCTCAACAATACGGTCTCGGACGGGGATTGGCCTCGCTCATCCCGCCTAAGAAAAAATCTGAAGACGAAGGCACGTCGCCTTTTCATACGCCCGCCAAGAGCGATGCATCCGGCGCAACTGGTGGATTTTCTGTACCGCATATCAATCCGATCGTACCAGCCTCGCCGCCCGCTTCGCCGAATCGAGGCGAGAGTCTAGGCGGGCCGTTATCAGTCACTGGGGAGCGGAGACCGGCAGCATCAGAGGAACCGGCCGAAACAACTGTCCTGCCGAGAAAAAGCGAGACGGGTATGCTGAGTATTCCGATAGCAAACATCATTCCGAATCCACACCAGCCGCGGCTGCATTTTGATCCGACAAAGCTTGATGAGCTCGCAGAATCAATCAAAGAACACGGCATTCTCCAGCCGCTGGTGGTGAGCCGAATCGGTGAACAATACGAACTCATTGCTGGTGAACGGCGTTTCCAAGCAGCCAAAAAAATCGGACTCGAGAGCGTACCAGTGGTGGTGCGCGA
>JAHFOM010000057.1 GCA_023261685.1 Candidatus Moraniibacteriota bacterium
ATACGGTGGCATACTATACCCAGATCATCAAAATGGCGAAAACCATAGTGTGGAATGGACCGATGGGAAAGTTTGAAGAAAAACCCTACGACATCGGAACGAGTGCCATCTTGCACGCTATTCTTGAAAGCGACGCGTTTGTGGTTATCGGCGGTGGGGAATCGTTGGCTGTTTTGGAAAAAGCGGATGCAATGAGCAAGATAGGTTTCGTATCTTCCGGAGGAGGAGCGATGCTCGGATATTTGGGCGGTGAGGAACTTCCTGGCCTGGAGGCTTTGAAAGCGTGATATACTGTAAGAAAAGATACAAGATACAGGATGCAGGATACAGGATAAAGGGGGGATAATTATTTTCTTGAAATTATGGCGAAAATTACCGCGGTCAAGGGCAGGGAAATCTTGGATTCGCGTGGCAATCCGACCGTCGAAGTGACGATAGCTTTGGAAGATGGAACGATGGCGCGAGCCGGAGTACCCTCAGGCGCTTCAACAGGCGCTTTTGAGGCGGTAGAACTGCGCGATGGGGATCCGCATCGTTATGGAGGACTGGGCGTCTTGAATGCGGTCGCACATATCAATGAAGAGTTGGTAAAGGCGGTCATCGGAATGGAGGCGAGCGATCAAAAAACACTGGACAAAAAGATGATCGCGCTTGACGGAACGGAAAACAAATCCCATTTAGGAGCCAACGCCATTCTCGGCATTTCACTGGCGGTCTGCCGGGCGGCGGCTCAGTCAGCCGGCATCCCTCTGTATGAACACATCGGCAATCTTTCCGGTATAAAGAAGAAAAGCGCCGCATTTCCCATACCGATGTTCAATATTTTGAACGGTGGCAAGCACAGCGACTCCGGACTTTCGGTGCAGGAATTTAAAATCATTCCTTCCGGTATCAAGACATATCCGGAACAGTTGCGAGCCGGCAGCGAAATTTTTCATACGCTCAAGAAAATATTGAGCCAAGAAGGTTTTGCAGTCGGAGTAGGAGATGAGGGTGGATTTGCGCCGCATCTTGAGAGTCACGCGCAGGCGCTCCAGCTGATCGTCCGAGCGATAACGGAAGCGGGCTATCGTCCCGGTCAGGATGTGTGTATCGGCCTTGACGTCGCCGCCAACTCTTTTTATGAAGCGGAGGAAAATCAATACGCGCTGAAGCCCGAGAATGTATCGCTCTCTCGGGAGAGTCTCATCAACGTATACCGGGAATGGATACAGAAATATTTTGTTGTTTCTCTTGAAGACGGATTGCACGAGGAAGATTGGGAGGGTTGGGCATTGATGCAAGAGAAGCTCGGCAAAGAGCCCGCGGCATGGGGGAAGCCACTTTTATTTATCGGGGACGATCTCTTGGTCACTAATGTCAAGCGTCTTACGAAAGCGATAGAACACCAGTCGTGCAACACGGTCTTGATCAAGCCCAATCAGATCGGCACGGTGACGGAAACGCTTGCCTGTATGGAACTGGCGAAGAAAGCGAGGATGGGAAGAATGGTGTCGCATCGTTCCGGAGAGACGGTGGACGATTTCATTGCTGATCTGGCGGTCGGAGCCGGGGCGGAATTCATCAAGACCGGTTCACTCTCGCGCGGCGAACGCATCGCGAAGTACAATAGGCTGTCAGAGATATTCGAAGCAAAAAATACAAAAAAGTAAAAGAATAAAAATACACGCTGCTATGTTTTTTCGAAAAAAATCCTACGAAGTTATCTGTGTCGGATCCGTTTCCAAGGATATTTTTCTTCCGACGGACGAAGGGGTGATTATCGAAACTCCTGAAGATATCATCTCAAAACAGAAAGTCGCTTTTGAACTCGGCGGCAAATACCGGGTAGCTGATCGTTATGAGGCGGTGGGTGGCGTGGCGGCGAATGTCGCGCATGGTTTGACGCGTCTCGGTCACCGCGTCGGCTGCTACAGCAAAAAAGGCAATGACGATATCGGCAAATGGATCGATGCAGAATTCAAGCGTGAAAAAGTATCCACAGAATTTTTATGTACGGATACGGAAGCGAGAAGTGATCTCTCGGCGATTATCGTTTTGACCCAGAATGGCGAGCGGACTATTTTCCACAACCGCGATGCCAATGAAAAATTGGAAATCATCGATGAGCGGTTTGCTCATACGGAGTGGGTTTTTATCAGCGCGCTCAACGGCGACTGGAAGGGTAACCTGAAGAAATTGCTCGCCGCCAAAGAACGCCACGGTTTTTCTATAGCACTCAATCCGGGTCAGCACAATATCAAAGAAGACACTGGACTGATGATCTCAATACTGAAACAGACGGATATTCTTCTTCTCAACAAGGATGAGGCGATCGAGATTATCAGGAAAACACAGGAAAATATTGGTCAGGAACATCTGGAGGACGAGCTGTTTCTCCTGCAGACACTCTCCTCTCTGGGAGCCGGTACCATCGGTATGACCGATGGCAAGCGCGGTGCGTGGGCTTTCGATGGCAAGGAGTATTGGCACTGTCCGATTCACACATTGACGACCGTTGTTGATAGTACCGGTGCCGGGGATGCTTTCAGTTCTGGATTTTTTTCCGCTCTTTTGGATGGTCAGCCGCTTTCGCAGGCGCTCTCTTTTGGAATAGCCAATAGCGGAAGCGTGGTAGGCGCGTACGGTGCCATAGAAGGGCTTCTCTCAAAAGATCGGATGAAAGATATCACTGCCGATATTACCCCGGAACGCTTGAAATGAGAATCTTTCGAAGCGCATAAAAAGAGAGAATAGTGTATACTGAAACAAACAAAAAGTAACGCTTTTCGTATGGGGCTTTTTTCAAAACTAACGTGGAAACGAGACTCGGATCTGGTGCTGGCTCTCGATATCGGCACTGAGGTCGTCAAGGCGCTTATTTTTCGTATCGATCGCAATCAGAAGCACGGCGTAGTGATAGGCGTTGGGCGTGTCGCTCAGAAAGCCGGCAATATGCAGAGTGGTGCTGTCGCCGATATCAGCGGTGTCATCGCATCTTCGCGGGAGGCTATCGTTCTTGCCAAGCAAAAAGCCGGAGTGAAGCGCGTCGAGAAAAGCATCATCGGCATCGCCGGTGAACTGGTTAAGGGCACGACGACCACGGTTCATTATGAGCGCGTCAATCCGGAAATACATATCGGTATTCCAGAGCTCAAGATGATCATTCAGAAAGTCCAAGAAAAAGCCTATCAGCGCATCAAGCGTCAGCTGGCTTGGGAGACAGGACAGGACGATATCGATGTGAAGCTCATCAATGCTGCTATCGTGGACGTGCGTATCGATGGCTATCACGTACTGAATCCCGTGAATTTTCAGGGACGCGATGTCTCGATGAGCGTTTTCAACGCATACGCGCCGATGATACATTTGGGTGCTCTCCAGACCATAGCTGATGAGCTCGATCTCGATCTCCTTTCCATAGCGGCTGAGCCCTACGCTGTCGCACGTTCTATCGAAGTGGAAGATATGCTCGATTTCAGTGCTATTTTTATTGATGTGGGCGGAGGAACGACGGACATCGCTGTCGTGCGCAATGGCGGATTGGAAGGAACGAAAATGTTCGCGCTCGGCGGAAGAGCGTTTACCAAGCGTCTGGCCCAAGAGTTTCATCTTGGTTTTGATATGGCTGAGCAGATGAAAATCGATTATGCCAATGGTCGTCTCAAGGGCGAGGAGGCCGGGCGTATCAAAGCGTTGTTCGAAGACGACTGCCGCGTCTGGCTTGGCGGTGTGGAGCTTTCGCTGTTGGAATTCGCGGAAACAGATCTGCTTCCGCCACGGATATTCCTGTGCGGAGGCGGCTCGGCTCTGCCGGGTATCAAGCAGGCGCTGCTCTCCCCAGACTGGTGGTCGCAGAGCTTGCCGTTTGCGAAACAGCCGCAGGTGGGTTTTTTGCAGCCGCGGGATATCACCCGTATCACCGACGTGACCGGTGAATTGAATAATCCTCAGGATATTACTCCAATCGGACTTGCCAATCTGGCGCTGCTTGATCATATTGAAGAAGAAAAAATGCTTTCTAGTATCCTGCGTCGCAGTATGGAAACCATAGAAAAAAAGTAAAGGGTATAAAAAACCCTTTGTTCCGACAGCGTTCAGAAAAAATGAAAGCAGGCTCTCATTTCACTCCTCACTCGTCGGAATAATACATAAACACAACCCGTATGCCACAGACTTTTTATATCGAATCTGACGAAGAGATTATTTCCGTCATCGGTCGCTTACGTACATCTTCCGCTGAAGAGAACGTTTTTGTTTTTCCGAAGCGCGCTCTGGTATTGCAGAGCATCGTCAATCTGCGTCTGTTCCAGCGTGAAGCGGAGAAACTGGGGAAAAAGATTATCATTGTCAGTCAGGATGAGATGGGCAGGATGTTGGCCGAAAAAGCCGGAGTGGCGACAGAAAACTATTCTGAGGATTTTTCCCGCAAAGAAACTCACTTGGAGTTGACCGCTCATCAGGGCGCTCTCGCACCGGTAGCCCCTCTTTCGGTGGAAACGTCTCCCGAGATGCCACGCTCCGACGCTATTGGAAGCGCTGACTTCTATGCTTCCCAAGGGAGCACCGTATCCGCCTCGGCCAGCAGTACTCC
>JAHFOM010000014.1 GCA_023261685.1 Candidatus Moraniibacteriota bacterium
TGATAGCACACAAAGGCGTCCATTATCTCATCAAGGCGTGGAAAGAGCTTGAGGATACCAATAAAGTACCGAATAATTTCAGACTGGTGATCGTCGGCGCGTCGGTCAACAACGAAGAGTATGCCGAATTTCTCGAACTTTTGGCGCGTGGCCGTGGGAATATTCTTTTGGTCGGTGAACAGACCGGCAAAGTCCTTGAAGAATTGTTTTCACACGCGTATCTGTTCGTCCAGCCGTCGGAGGATGAGGGATTGTCGCTGGCGCTCTTGGAAGCGATGGGACATGGCCTGATGCCGATCGTCAGCGATATTCCGGCGAACCGGGAAGCGATTGCCAATACGGGGGCATTTTTTCCGAGCAAGGATGTCGATGGATTGAAACAAGAATTGGCGTACTTCATCAATCGTTCCGATGAGGTTTCGGCGCTTGGAAGGGCGGCACAAGAACGTGTGAGAGCTCGTTATAGTTGGGACGCCATCGCGCGACGCACTCTCGAAGTGTACGAGGATGCAGCGCATCAATACAGTGATATGAAAGAACGCTATGCTGCATACCGTACGAAGTAAATTTTTTCTGGCACCTCTCTTCAAGCGAGCCTTTGTCGTCGCGTTCGTCTTTGTCGCGTTCGCATCCGGATTGTTCTGGTTGGATTTTTTTCGCGGGTACCACGCGGATGTGACGGTGCTCATCATCGCTCAGCCCGGGATGCCTGAGACTTCAGAGGACGTGGCAGAAAACGCGGTGGAGCTGACGCAGACACTGGCTTTCTATGAGCGCGTGCTGGCAGATAATGATCTTATCGACGATGATTTCGAAGGATATGCTCCCGACGCGCGCAAGACCGAGTGGCATAAAAAAGTCTCCGTCAAACGCCAAGGAGAGAGCGGAGTGCTTCTGATACGGGCACAGGGCGATACGCCGGAACAGGCGAAGCGCCTGGCGAAGCAGACGGCCCAGACACTTTTCACGGTTGCCGGATTTTATTACGATGTGAAGACGGAGATCGATATGCGGATCATCGACGGACCGCTGGCCGCGTACGCATTGGACAGGCCATTTCTTTTCGTGATGACGAGCATTCTTTCCGGATTGATGTTGACGGGAATATTTTTCTTGCTTTTGCAAGTCGTGCCGGCGATTTTCAGTCGGCGCGCTCGGAGGATTACTGCTGGAGAGAGAGCTCCTGTGGTAGAGAGGGCACATCCCGAGTTTGCCGTAGGAGAAGCGGTACCGTGGATCGATCCCAAGAAATTCATTCCTTCGAGACCGCAAGCGCTTTCTTTCGAAAATATGTTTCAGCACACTATCCGGCCCGTTTCGATGGTGGAACATCCCTCAGTCGCGCATGCTCCCGCTCCGGTCAATCTGCCAACGGTCGAAAATGAAAAAACACTGCCGATGATGGTGGATGAAGCCGACCTTCCGTTCACTTTTGAACATCCGACTGAAGAACAGTCACAAGAGCCAACAGTGGAAAAGAAACAGGATAGTCCGCTGGATTTTCCGGTACGAGGTGAGCATGCGATAGAGCCGTTGCCGATTGTTTCGAGTGCTACTCCGTCGGTTTTGGCTGATCGTGAGAGAGGAGAACCGACAGTCGAAGAATATAAACGCCGTCTCAACGCGCTGTTATCCGGGGGCCGATAATCCTTCATGCTTGGAAGTCCGTCTTTCAAAAGTATCTTATGAAAAAATATTCGACAAAGTTTTGGATCGCATTCGTTCTCGGAGCATTCGTCTTCCTGTTCGGTTGGTTCGTATTCTGGGAGGTCAGGCATCAGGGACTCGACAGTCTCAAGCGTCTGCTCGGATGGATGCCTTTCAAGGAAGAAACCAGAACTGATCTGGAGACCGTCATCACGCTGGCTGATGCCTTGCTGTACACGGAAGGCCAGGAAAAAGTATTTCTGATTCTTTTCCAGAATAATCTTGAGCTCCGTCCGGGGGGCGGCTTTATCGGGTCATTCGGGATTCTCAAAGTTCGCGACGGGGAGTTGCTTGATCTGGCGGTGCATGATACCGGTAATTTTGATGGGCGTATTCCGAGCACGATCGAGCCGCCGTATCCGATGCGAGAAACCTTGAACATAGATTCTTGGAAGTTTCGCGACTCAAATTATTCTCCGGATTTCGCGGAAAATGCCAAATGGGCGGAAGAATTTTATCGGATGGGCAACGGGACAGAAACCTTCGATGGCGTCGTCGCGGTGACCGCCAATGTGCTCACATCATTTTTGAAGGTTATCGGTCCAGTAGAGATCGATGGTTTTCCCGGTACGTATAGCGCGGACAATGCCATTCTCGATCTCGAGTATCAGGTGGAACAAGGTTATCTCAAGCAGGGTATCGATTTCGGCGAGCGCAAGTCTGTGATGGGTATACTCGGAGTGGAAATTCTCAAGCGAGTGAAAGACTTGTCGCTGACGAAAAAGTACGAATTGTTTCAGACCGTCATTGATGATCTGCATCAGAAAGATATCCAGCTTCTCTTCGATGATGAAGCGCTGCAGCAACAAGTCGCTCTGGCGCACTGGGATGGCACGTTCGATGCCGCTTGGCGGGATGACTATCTTTTTGCCGTCGATGCCAATCTGAATTCTTTCAAGAGCGATTATTTCGTGAAACGCTCGTATGCCTACACGGTTGATCTCTCAAAAGAAAAACCGCAGGCGACGCTTGCGATCACTTATAAACACACGGCCACTGCCCGGGACTGGTTTACCAAGGATTATCAGACGTTTCTCCGTGTCTATGTTCCGGCAGACAGTTATCTAACTACGGTCACCGGTGCGGCCAAAGATCCCGTGTATGGGACATTGTTTGGCAAGAAGTACTTCGGTGTTTTGGTACATATACCGCTTGGTACGGAGAAAACCGTGACGTTTTCCTATACGCTTCCAGAAACCATCGAGCGTGAGTGGTATGATATGAAAATACAGAAGCAGCCTGGATTGAATGATGTCCCAGTTACCGTGACGGTCATCAAGCAGGATGGCTCCAAAGAAACGAAGAGCTTCGTGTTGAATCGCGATACGACGCTCGGCGAATTGGAATAAATGTTGTTTTGCATGTGCGTCCCATGGAATTGAAGATTGAAGCCGCCCTGTAGAAGGGCGCTTTTCTCTTTTTAGAGAGGTATTTTGTGGTACAATGTAGCTGGTGAGAAGGGCATTGACTCGCGAAACATATTTGCGGGTTATGATATACTTGAGGCATTAAAGGGATTATGCACCGCACATATGCAATTTGAAAACAGGCCTCTCAACAATGTACCAGATGCGTCATTGGAGGCTTTGAAAGAAACCTATAAACGAAGACTACAGGCTATTTTAGAAAAACAGCTGACCGTTGAAAATATTGAAACATTCGCGGATGAGGCTCTTGCTGAAACAGTCCAACTGATTGATGATATTTTGATTCAATATAAAAACAATCCTGAATTTAAGGGTAACATGGCTTTTGATACTCAAAAACAGGAAGATGAGGCTTTTGCATTACTTGGTTTGATGGATGTCCAGGAAATTTTGCAATCTATCATTGCAGTGAGAGATAGTATAGATGCTCTGAAAACATACATACAGACAAATGCGGAAAACATAGATTCAATCATTACACCGCCACAGCCAGACTACAGTACTGAAGCCATAGAAGGAGCCGGTCGTTTTGAAAGAAAAATTTTTCCACGGCTTTTGACGCTGCTGTATATTCTTGAGCATGATTTTGATATACCGCCGACAGATGTGCACATTACACAAGGTGCTGTTACTCCCAAAATGATACGCGCGACTCCGTATGTACGAGTAGAAATACCAGACCTGAATCGCGCAATGTATATTTGTGACGAAGAAGGCAACGTGAGCTATGTGTTTGACACGGCGAAGCTACGAGATGCAGGACTCACTTTTGAAGTAATTGATGTAGACAATAAAAGAGACAAAAATGCACTGATTGCATATTATCCCGGTATTGGTATGAGAATCATACAAACTAAAAACTGGAGAGAAAATGTAGCTACAGTACTGGGAGAAGCAATACTGACAGTGAAAGCTGGGATTCCTGAAGAACGTGAGGCAGAAGAGAGGGAAAAGGTGTCAGAGTTTAAGGAAAGGATAAAATTTTTGCCTTTTGGCGATTTTCAGACTGAAGTGAGAAGTGTATATCATGGGCAAGGAGATGTTTACAGATGGTATAAAAAAGAACGGAAAAAACATTCTGGTTGGCCATCTGCTCCAGAACAAATGTACAAAAATAAAGGTTGGGAAGGACTTTCTGAACTTGTGGGAAGAGAAAATTTCATGAAAAAAGAGTGGTTATCTTTTATAGATTTTCAGACTGAAGTGAGCAGTGTATATACAGGGCAAGGAAATGTCCAGAAATGGTATCATGAAGAACGAAAAAAACATTCTGATTGGCCATATCATCCACAGGAAACATACAAAAATAAAGGTTGGGAGGGATTTTCTGAACTTGTTGGGAAAGAAAACCCATTTAAAAAAGACTATCTGATATTTTTAGAGTTTCAAACCGAGGTGAGAAGTGTATATCCGGGGCAAGGAGATGTTTACGAATGGTATAAAAAAGAACGAAAAAAACATTCTGGTTGGCCATCTGCTCCAGAACAAATGTACAAAAATAAAGGTTGGAAAGGCTGGTCTGAACTTGTGGGAAGAGAAAAGAAAAACTTCTCTCCATTTTTAAAGTTTCAAACCGAGGTGAGAAGTGTATATCCGGGGCAAGGGAATGTTTATAAATGGTATTGGGAAGAACAAAAAAATCATCATGATTGGCCATCTGCTCCAGATCAAATGTACAAAAATAAAGGCTGGGAGGGATGGCCACAGCTTGTTGGAAAGAAATAAACAACGCTCTAGAATCTAACAATTAATCTCTGCAGGATGCGTTTCGACATCATCTCCATTTTTCCAGAAAGTTTCACGACATACTTTGGTGTCTCGATTTTGAAGCGCGCGGAGGAAGATGGGCTGATCGAGATTCATACGCACAATTTGCGGGATTTCGCTCATGATAAGCACAAGACCGTGGATGATACGCCGTATGGCGGGGGGGCGGGGATGGTGCTCAAAGTTGAGCCTTTGGCGGAAGCGATTGAAGCAGTCAACAGTCAACAGCCAACAGATAACAAAAAATTGAAGACGAGGACAATTTTGTTTTCTGCCAAGGGGAAGACGTTCACACAGGCAGACGCGCGGCGCTTGGCAGAATACGATCGGTTGATCTTGGTGTGCGGGCGTTATGAAGGCATCGATGAGCGCGTGGCAGAGCACTTTGTGGATGAAGAACTGTCTATCGGCGACTATGTGTTGACCGGAGGCGAACTGCCGGCGATGGTGGTCGTGGATGCGGTTGCTCGCCTGATTCCCGGAGTGCTTGGCAACAGCGAAAGCATCGAGACAGAATCGCATTCGGAGGAGGGCATCGTCGAATACCCGCAGTACACCAAACCGGAAATATTTCGCGGTATGCGCGTTCCGGAAATTCTCTTGTCCGGACATCACGCGGAGATCGCCAAGTGGAGGAAGGAGCAGTCTGAGAGAATAAGTAAGAAGAGAAGAGGGGATGAATAAGATTTTCAATGCTTAATGTTCAATTTTTAAACAATTTCCAATAACCGAATTTTGAAATTAGAAAATTACTACATTGTTTTGAAATTAGAAATTGAAAATTAGAAATTGCTATTGATATGCCTTCCAAATCCATCGATAGAAAATTGCTTTTAGTCGTTCTCATTCTGCTGGGTATCGGACTCCTGATGATCGCGAGCGCGGGGGTCTTTTACGGCCGGGCTCGTTTTGATGATGCCTACTATTTTTTCAAGCAGCAGCTTCTGGGCCTTTCTGTCGGACTGATACTGCTCTATGTATTTCAGAAAATAGATTATCACATCTGGCAACGTTTCGTGATGCCGATATTTTTCCTCGCGCTGGGGTTGCTCGTGCTGGTCTTCGTGCCGGGTGTCGGTACGACGGTCTATGGCGCCGCGCGCTGGGTGGAGATCGGTCCGTTTTCTTTTCAGCCGTCGGAAGTGATGAAGCTCTCCATTATTCTCTACCTTGCCGCATGGCTTTCTAAAAAGGGTCGGGCAAAGTCTGCCGACTTCTTCGAGGGGTTGGTGCCATTTCTCGCGGTTCTTTCTATTGTCGGGTTTTTGATTATCAAACAGCCGGATACCGGAACGCTGGGGCTTATCTTCCTCATCGCCCTCTCTATTTTTTTCGCTTCCGGCGCCAATCTTTCACATATCCTCTCGCTTTTTCTGGGAGGATTGGCCTTTCTCTTCATTCTTATCAGGCTGGCACCGTACCGGATGCAGCGCTTTTTGGTGTTTATCAATCCGGAGCACGACCCTCAGGGATCGGGATACCAGATGACACAGGCCTTGATTGCTATCGGATCGGGCGGGATTTTCGGTGCGGGTCTCGGGCAGAGCCGGCAGAAATTCAATTATCTTCCCGAGCCGGTGACCGACTCTATCTTTGCTGTTCTTGGAGAAGAATTCGGTCTGATCGGCACGGTCGTCATCGTCTCGCTGTTTCTCTTTGTCGCGTGGCGGGGGTTTGTCATCGCTTCACGTGTGCCGGATGAATTCGGTAAGCTCGTCGCTGTCGGTATCATGTCGTGGATTGTTTTTCAGGCGCTCATCAATATGTCAGCCATCAGCGGGTTGATTCCTCTGACGGGTATTCCTCTGCCGTTTATCAGTTATGGCGGCACTTCGCTGGCGGTACTTTTGGCAGCGGTAGGTATCTTGCTTAATATAAGCAAACATTCTACACTAAAAACATAAAGTAGGGTTTAGGGTAGAGTTCTCTGCTTTCATCACTAGCCCCTAATCCCTCAATCCTTTACCTTGATCTTATGGATATTCCCCGCATAGTCCTGACGGGTGGTATTTCTGGGGGGCATACCTTTCCTCTGGTGGCGGTGGCGCGGTCGCTCCGCAAGCGTTTTCCGGAAGGCGTAGAATTTTTGTTCATCGGATCTCATGGGCGTTTTGAAAGCACCTCGATGGCGGAAGAGGGTATTCCGGTACGGTATGTCCTGACCGGCAAGTGGCGGCGCTATTTTTCTCTGCAGAACCTGATTGATCCGTTCAAGGTGCCGGTCGGTTTCATCCAGACGCTCTGGCATCTTTTTGTTTTTATGCCGGACGCGGTTTTTGCCAAAGGCGGGTCAGCGTCGGTGCCGGTGGTGCTGGCGGCGTGGGTGTATCGCATACCGGTATTGATCCACGATTCTGATGCGGTCGCCGGACGCGCCAATCGCTTCCTCTCACATTTTGCAACGCGCATCGCCATCGCGTATCCGAGCGCCCGCAATTTTTTTCCGAAAGAGAAGACGGTATTGACCGGCAATCCGGTGCGCGAAGAAATCTTTTTAGGAGACAGCGTTCGGGCCGGGTCTCATTTCGGGTTGTCTTCCGAAAAACCGACACTGCTGATTCTCGGAGGCAGTCAGGGAGCGCATACTTTGAATAAGGCCATTCTTGGCATCCTGCCGAGTCTGCTCGAAAAAAACATTCAGGTCATTCATCAGACGGGAGAGAAGCATTACGCGGATATCGTGGCATCGGTCGCGGCGTATGGCCTGAAAGTCGGGGAGAGCGGCTATGTTCCACGGGCGTTTTTGGCAGTTGAAGAATTGGCTGATGCTTTCGCTGTGGCGACGCTGGTCATCTCACGCGCCGGAGCCGGTTCTATTGCTGAACTGGCGGCTCTCGGCAAACCCAGCCTATTGGTTCCTCTTATCGGTGCCGCCAATGATGAGCAGAGGATGAACGCCTATGATGTCGCGGCGCTTGGTGGCGCTTTAGTTTTGGAAGAACCCAACCTCGGTGAGCATATCTTGCTCGAAAAAATCAGCGAACTGCTGGCTGATGCGGAATTACGGAAGGCTATGGGAGAGAAGCTTCGCACTTTTGCTCATCCGGACGCGGCTGAAAAAATCGCTGACGGTATCACTTCTTTGATGCGGTCAAACAACTAACAGACAACAATAGACAGTCAACAGCTAACAGTCAACAAAAAATGAGAAGTTATATATTTCATATCTGGTAGCATTGTTATTTCTTCTTCGTTAACTGTTATTTGTTAATTGTATATTGATTCTATGGCTGAACGTCTCTCACATTTCAAAAGAGTCCATATGATCGGCATCAAGGGTGCCGGGATGACGGCTTTGGCTGAGTTGCTGACCGCGCGCGGAGTCAACGTGACGGGATCCGATGTTGCTGAGGTATTTTTTACCGACAGTATTTTGAAGCGTCTCAAGATTCCATATACAGAGCAGTTCGCTCCGGAAAACATTCCGGCCGATGTGGATGCCGTTATGTATTCGACTGCCTACACTCGTGAAAAAAATCAAGAGCTCGATCTGGCCTACGGTCGCGGCGTGCCAGTTTTGAGTTATCCGGAGGTGCTTGGAATGCTCACCCGTGAGAAAATGACGCTGGCGGTCTGCGGTACCCACGGCAAGACGACTATCAGTGCGCTTCTGGCGGAAACGCTCAAATATTCCGGAAGTGATCCGTCGGCTATCATCGGAAGCCATATCGTCAGTTGGCAGGGAAACGCACTCGCGGGAAGCGGAGAGTATCTTGTCCTTGAAGCGGATGAATATCAGAACAAGCTCGCCTCATATGCCCCGTTCGCGGTAATTTTGACGAGTGTCGATTGGGATCATCCTGATTTTTTCCCGGATACGGAAAGTTATGAGCGGGTATTCCGTGATTTCGTCGCGCGTATTCCTCGTCACGGCGTCCTCATTTATTGCAGCGATTCGGCAAACGTTTCCCGAGTCGCCGAATCGGCTTTGTGTCAGAAAATTTCTTACGGCACGCTGCCGGGAGCCTCGTTTCAGATCGATGGATATACGCCTCATTCGATGGGTTTTGTGGGAGAAAAAAACACGTTGAGACAGCATTTCACCGTCAGGCACAATGAGGAAGATCTTGGCGTTTTTCAGTTGCAGCTCGCCGGCATTCACAACGCACTAAACGCGACAGCCGTCCTGGCGCTCTGTCTTTTTCTGAAGCAGGATATTGGTCGCATCCGGATGGCGTTTGAGAAGTTTTCCGGCACCGAACGACGCTTCGAATACATCGGTGAGCGCTATGGAGCGCTCATCTACGATGATTATGCTCATCATCCGGAAGAAATCCGTGTCACGCTTTCAGCGTTCCGCGATCTGTATCCGGAGCGACGGTTGCGGGTCATTTTCCATCCGCATACCTTTACGCGTACCAAGGCATTTCTGACTGATTTCGCGCAGAGTTTCGACACGGCGGACGAAGTGATGCTCCTTGATATCTATGGCAGTGCCCGAGAAGCACAGGGAGGCGTCACGTCTGCGGAATTGGTCGGTCTCATCAATCGATTCATTCCCGGCAAGGCGCGGTATATGCCGGATAGAGAGGAATGTATCAGCGAGATCGAGAAGACAATCGGGCATCAAGATGTTATCATCACGATGGGTGCCGGCAATGTGTGGGAAATCGCGCACCGATTGGCAAAAGTAACATAAATGCTATTCTACCCTATGTTTCCGTCACTCGCTCGGAAACGAAAGTGTACTTTCGTTTCTCTCAACTTCGTTAGGAAATAAAAAAAATGCTGAATGTACGGAAAAAAATATCGCTTGCGCCGTTGACGACTTTCCATATCGGAGGGAAGGCGGATTACTTTGTCGAAACGTCCGGAGTGCTCGAGCTGGCGGAGGCCTTCGAGTATGCGGAAGCTCACCATCTTCCCGTACGCGTTTTGGGAGGAGGGAGTAATGTCATTTTTCCTGATGCCGGGTTTCGCGGATTGATTATCCGGATTTTGGACGGAGGGATACGGATTTCCGGGGAGAAGGTGTCTTGCGGCGCCGGTATGGTACTGTTTGATGTGGTGCAGAAAGTGGCGGCCGCCGGACTGGCAGGCATTGAACATCTCGCCGGTATCCCGGGATCTTTCGGTGGCGCTATTCGTGGCAATGCCGGCGCGTTCGGAACTGAGATCGGCGATGTGATCACTGCCGTCAAAGTATTCATCCAAGCGACCGGGATGATCAAAGAATACCAGCAGAAGGATTGCGCGTTTGCCTACCGCACCAGCGTGTTCAAGGACAATCCAGATATGATAATCCTCTCTGCTGAGATGCGATTGGCGGAGGGTGACCGGGCAGGATTGGAAAAAACCATAGCAGAAACGGTCGCCAAGCGAGAATCAAAGCATCCGCAGGATGTGAAATGTGCTGGGTCATTCTTTATCAATCCGGTCGTCAGAGATGAAAAGCTCCGCCAGGAATTTGAAAAAGATACCGGTATGAAGATTCGTGGTGAAACGCTTCCGGCCGGGTGGCTCATCGATCACGTCGGACTGCGGGGCAAGAAAATCGGCGGGGCGATGATCAGTGACAAGCATCCGAATTATCTCGTAAACACGGGAACCGCCACGGCGGAAAACGTGATGATGCTTTCGAGTCTGGTAAAGACGCGGGTCCGCGACGAGCTCGGGGTGAAACTACGAGCCGAAGTGCAATTTGTCGGTTTTTAACGATATATCAGCTTTTGTATGAGTATGGACGAAGCCATTTTGAAAAAATTGGAAGAGCAGGAGACAAAAATTCAGAGCATCTACGTGTCGGTCGAAAAGACGCGTAAGTATTTTCTCTGGACGCTGATTTTGTCGCTGGTATTTTTCTTGTTGCCGCTCATCAGTCTCGTCTTTGCTATTCCTTTCTTTCTTGGCACGCTCGGCGCGTATGCCTTGTAAGTGTTACGTAATGAGTTACGTAACAGAGTGTGCCGTCAACGCTCAAAAAAATGAAAGACAGGTGAAAGAGGTGTACAAGTGGGAAAAGAGGGGGGTCAGGCAAGAGGTGGTATACTGGAGGGGAGTGAATAATCTTTTAAGAACATTATTATGACAATGCGTTTTTTGTTCAAGGGAGTCGCTATCGATGAGCGGACTCGTGATTACATTTTGAAGCGATTGGAACGGATAGAGAAACTGGTGGATCCCGTCAGTCAGTTCGAGGTGGAGGTGGATAAGGATAAGCAGGGAAAATTTCGGACGGAAATAATGGTGAAGACCCCGCATACTCTTTATCGCGCCGAGGAAACAACCCTCAGTATAGAGGGTTCGACGGATATGGTGATTGATGAGCTGGAGGGACAGATCACCAAAGAGAAAAACAAGAAACATGATCTGAAACTGCGTGGACAGCGCTCTATAAAAAAGAAACTAGTCGTGGATGAATCAGCCCGGTTTTAGTCAGGTAAGAATTGTTGATTGTATGTTAAAAAATCCTATCATTTATTTTTTTAGTGCATTAGCAGTCACTCTCGGAACACTCTTTCTTCCAGCACATAAGGGCATTACATTAGAGCTCTCTCAGAGCTTCTATGAGGGGAAAGGATACCCTTTTGTATTTTATATGCCTGGTGGGAGTGATTATGGCTTAAGCTTTTATTATCTGTCATTTGCTGCTAACTTTGCAATTTATCTGGCTGTCATTTTATTTGCAGCGTTTTTGATAAAAAAATTCTCTAGAAAAGTAGGAGTATAAATTTATTTATGGCTTAAAAAAGGGAAAAACCTCTTCTTTAAGGTGGGATTTTTCTTTTGACGTCACCATTCTTTTTTGCTATAATACAGTAACTTTTACTGATTTTATAAACACTCTCTACTATGTCATTTCTGGAAAAACTGTTCGGATCGAACGAACGCGAAGTCAATAAATTCCGTCCGTTAGTAGAGAAAGTAAGCGCCTTTGAATCTCCGCTCCAGTCTCTCTCCGATGATGATCTCAAAGAGAAAGCCGCGGAATTCAAAAAACGTTTGGCATCCGGGGAGACACTTGATGATCTTTTGCCAGAAGCTTTTGCGGTTGTGCGCGAAGTCGCTAAGCGGGTGATCGGGGAGCGTCATTATGATGTGCAGCTGCTCGGCGGAATCGTCCTGCACAAGGGTAAGATTGCGGAAATGAAAACCGGCGAGGGCAAAACGCTGACCTCAACGTTGCCAATCTATCTCAATGCGCTCTCCGGGAAAGGTGTGCACGTGGTGACGGTGAATGACTATCTCGCCAAGCGTGATTGTAATTGGATGGGACGGGTGTATGAAGCGCTTGGCCTGACAACCGCCTGTATCGTGGGACAGGGCGTATCGTATCGCTATGAATCTACCGTGGTGGATGCCGATGCCGTGAGCATAGAAATGGAGAATCTCATCCCGGTGACCCGGCGCGAGGCTTACCTTGCCGATGTCACCTATGGTACCAATAATGAGTTCGGGTTTGATTACTTGCGCGACAATATGGTGGCGGAACGTGGAGAGGCGACCCAGCGGGAGCTTAATTATGCCGTCGTCGACGAAGTGGATTCCATCCTGATCGATGAGGCGCGAACACCGCTCATTATTTCCGCACCGGACAGCGAGTCGACCAAACTCTATGAAAAGTTTGCCAAGATCGTGCCACAGCTCAAAGGAGAAAAAGATTATGTCGTGGATGAGAAGATGCGGGTGGTGACACTGACCGATGAGGGAATCAATCACGTAGAGAAGCTCCTCGGAATGGGCGATATCTACGCGTCCGGCAATGTGCAGTATGTGCATCATCTCGAGCAGTCGCTCAAGGCGCACATCATCTTCAGCCTTGATCGGGATTATGTCGTCAAGGACAATCAGGTGATTATCGTGGATGACTTTACGGGGCGTCTCCAGCCTGGGCGGCGCTACAGCGAGGGCCTGCATCAGGCGATCGAAGCCAAAGAAGGCGTCACGGTACAGCGTGAATCACGCACCCTTGCCACCATCACGTTTCAGAATTATTTCCGCCTCTATGACAAGCTCGCCGGTATGACGGGGACGGCAATCACGTCTGCCGAAGAATTTGCCAAGGTGTACAAGCTCGATGTCGTGGAAATACCCACCAATCGCCGGATGATACGGCAGGATATTCCCGATGTTGTCTACAAAACGGAAGAAGGGAAATTTCGCGCTATCGTCACCCGGGTGAAGGAAGCCCATACAACCGGACAGCCGACCTTGATCGGGACTATCGCGATTGAAAAATCAGAATATCTGAGCGCTCTTCTGACGCGAGAAGGCGTGCCGCACGAAGTTCTCAACGCCAAAAATCACGAGCGTGAAGCCTCTATCGTCGCCAATGCCGGACAAAAGGGTTCGGTGACTATCGCTACCAATATGGCTGGTCGTGGCACGGATATCAAGCTGGGTGAGGGAGCACGCGAAGTCGGCGGACTGTTCATCATCGGAACCGAGCGTCACGAAGCCAGGCGCATCGACAACCAGCTGCGTGGACGGGCCGGGCGGCAGGGTGACCCGGGTAGGTCGCAGTTTTTCGTGTCACTGGAAGATGAGCTGATGCGGCGTTTCGGCGGCGAGAAGATGAAGAATATGATGACGACGCTGGGACTCCCCGAGGACGAGCCGATTCAGAATGCGTTGATTTCCAAGACTATCGAGAGTGCCCAGTCGAAGATCGAGGGCTTCAATTTTGATATCCGCAAACACGTGCTCGAATACGACGATGTGATGAACAAGCAGCGCGAAGTGGTCTATCGCAAGCGCAAGTCTGTTTTGGAGCAGTCGATGTTTCGCGACGAGACACTCCGCCTGCTTTCCGAAGAGCTTGATCACATCATCGGTTTTCATACGGCGGGAGAAGAGGCGCTCTGGAACGTCGCTGAAATCATTGTCGAAGCCAACGGCATATTTTCGGCGTTGGATGAAAAGGAGGCATTGAAACGTATCGAAACCATCCGCGATGATCGGTCGAAAGACGAAGCGGAAAAAAAGAATCTGATACTCGAGTACCTCATCGGCAAAGCCAAAGTGATGTACGGCGAGAAAGAGACGCTCATCGGCAAAGAAATCTGGAACGGCGTGCAGAAATCTCTCTATCTGCGTTCGCTCGATACGTTGTGGATGAACCATCTCGACGAGATCGACTATCTGCGTCAGGGGATCGGACTGCGCGGGTATGGTCAGCGTGATCCGCTCATCGAATACAAGAAAGAAGCCTACGATTTGTTTCTTGGCTTGATGGATACTGTGCGCAAAACCTATCTGATGACGATTTTCAAAGTTGGTCCGGCAACGACTCTCCCTCACAATGAAACTCCGCGCGATATACAGCTTCGCGGCGCAAGCGAGGATATTGAACAATTTTCAGCCAACAGCCAGCAGTCAACAGAGAGCAGGGGGCAGAGTGGTAACACAGAACCCCAGAAACCGCTGATCAGCGAGAATGTGACCGGTCGCAACGACCCCTGCCCGTGCGGAAGCGGAAAGAAATTCAAGAAATGCCATGGAAAATAATGCCGCAATACTATTATGAAAAATATTTTTGAATCACCGCCTCCTGTTGTGGAAAATATAGATAAGGAAACCGAAGACAGCGATGAAGAGGTTTTTCAGAAGTATGTCGAATCCCTTGAATTGACTCCGGATGATTTTGAGAAGCAGATATTAGATATAGGCAGTAACACCGCGCAATTTGCGAAGTATGCCAAAGAACATCGTATATCAAAAGAAATATACAGCATTGATATTCGTCCGGCATCACTTGAACGTGAAAAATCGGTAGTGGGATCTGCTGAAGCTCTGCCGTTTCAAAACGAATCTTTTGATCTTGTTGTTTCACTGTCGGCGATTCCTAATATATATATTGGCGCAGAATTTAGCGGGCGACGGGAGCAGATTATCCAACAAGCAATAGAAGAAATGATTCGTGTCGTGCGAAAAGGCGGAGAGATCCGCTTAGGAAATATACGTCTAGAGAAAGATCGGGAGGACGGGTACATACAAAACTACATTACGGCTGTTCATACGGTGCTGGATCAATTAAGAAAGCGGGAAGATATTATCATCAGTACGCAGAAGATATCTCCCGACGAAGATCTCCTGCGTATTCAAAAAGTGTGAGGGGATAAAATAGGAAGTGTCAAGGATGTTTATGAATTGTTGTAAAGTTCGGGAAAAGCTCCAATCGAAAAAAATCATCCGACTGATAAATATTGGGGAACGGGAGCCGATGGTAAGGGAGAAAACATGATGGGAAAAATCTGGATGGAGTTACGAGAAGAGATGTAAAAAATCACAGAAAAATATGAAATTAGAGAATATTTTGGAATTCGCGGAGATGCTCAATGCGTTTCGGCGGGTGGAGCGGGTGGTGTATGCCAATGGCACTGATCGGCTGGAGAATGACAGCGAACATTCCTACCATCTGGCGATGTTGGCATGGTATATTGTGAGCGCCGAAAAACTTTCTCTTGACAGGGATTTGGTACTGAAATACGCGTTGGTTCACGATCTAGTGGAGGTATACGCTGGCGATACTTACGTCTACACGACGGATACAAAACATAAGGAAAATAAAGTGAGCCGCGAGCATAGGGCACTCGTTCGTTTGAAAAAGGAATTCCCCTTGGGTGAGGATATTCTCACGCTCGTGGATCAGTACGAGAAACGCGAAGACCGTGAGAGCCGTTTTGTCTATGCGCTCGACAAAATTCAGCCCGTCATTCAAATTTATCTTGACAGTGGACGGATCTGGAAAGAAAAAGATGTCACATGGGAGATGCTTTTTGAATACAAGAAAGATAAGGTAGCGCTATCGCCGGAAGTACAACCATACTTTGATGAGTTGATGGCGTTGTTGAAAGCTGAAGAAAAAGAATTATTTGATTGAGGTAAAAAAAAGTCCCCGAGCCATGGCATAGAAGTTATGCGTGACAATGGGGAAGTTTCAACAGGGAAAAATTTTCTTCATTCTCCATTCAGATCCAAAGGAAGGGAGGCGAGGAGGGGGTAATGGATAGTGGTAGAGTATGCGTTGTGTGTATTTAAAAAAATACACAAACTCTCCAAAACCTCCCCCAATTCCTCGCGCTTGTAGTATACTAGAGGGAGTATTTTTCTGTCAAATGATCATTATGAGAAAAGTATTGACGCTTTGTCTGGCAGTAGAGAGTGGTCGAGTGCTGCTCGGGATGAAGAAGCGCGGGTTCGGCGAGGGGCGCTGGAATGGTTTCGGTGGGAAGGTTGAAGCGGGAGAAACGATCGAAGAAGCGGCGCGGCGTGAAATGCAGGAAGAATGCGGCGTCACGATTAAAAAAATGAAAAAAGTCGGCATCCACGAATTTGAATTTGTAACAAAACCGGAAGAAGTTTGGGAAGTGCATGTTTTCCGGGTAGATGAATGGAGCGGAGAACCGGAAGAAATGGAAGAAATGCGTCCGCAGTGGTTTGCTTTCGCCGACATCCCGTACGAGGAGATGTGGGCGGATGATATTTATTGGCTACCACTCTTCTTGGAAGGGAAGAAGTTCCGCACGCGCATTCTTTTTGATCCGAAAGATAACGTGCTGGAAAAAATGATCGAAGAAACCGATTCCTTGAGCTGTCAGGAAGGGTAGTCTGCATTCATTTCAATATGATGAGGGGCCTGTAGTAAAGTGGTATTACGCAGCATTTTCACCCCGCACCAAAAACTTCTTCAGGGCTTGTAGTATAGTGGCAATACGCCGCATTCGCATTGCGGAGACAGGAGTCCGATTCTCCTCAAGTCCACCAACTCGGATTTTCTGATGGACGAAGCCTTGAGACAGCTTTTTTGGCACATCTGAAATAGTGGTGTTTTCAGAGAAATAAAAAAACTGCCGCACACGTTGGTACGACAGGGAGTTGTAAGGATTGTTTTGGTTGGGAAGATTTGGAGCTGTCTTATCGCCCGATTCTTCGCATTATTGTTGGGGGCTTTCTTTGTTTGGATAATCCACTGAAAATCAATCGATTTCCTTTTCCCGTTATAAGCACTTCGACAGAGAGTAGTATTCTGTGGAGACCTTCCTTGTTAGGATTTTTTGCAATCCGTTGGCATTCGGTGAGCAGCTCTTCGGTGGAGAATTTTTGATACTCCGGCGGTATTCTTCCTGAGAACTTTTTCTGCTCTATCAGTACCAAAAGGTACCGCCGCATCACCTCATTGATAATCTCTTGCGAATGATCGTGAGGGAAAACGAGCAGTGTTTCTTGAATAATTTTTATTGCCTTTCGATAAGTCACGTTGCCGTTTTTTGTTGTTTCTCTGGCTTGTGATACCAGATTTTTAATGTGTTGTTCTGCTTGACGTGAGAGCGGCACCGCCACTTGTTTTTTGAGCTGGGCTTGAGACATTCCACTCGATCCTTTCTTTTGTTAAAAAACTGTTTCAGAGGATTATTCCTGCTGAGAACCTGATATCGCGTCTTTGATATCAGGTTATAGTAAAGCATATTTTTGGTTTCTTGTCAAAAGCCTCTGGATAGGATATACTAGGCGGAGTAAATAGTTTGAATAAATCTGTTATGAAGGTGATTCTTTTGGAAGACGTGCAGAAACTTGGGAAGGCGGGTGATATCAAGGAAGTCAAAAACGGCTACGGATTCAATTTCCTCCTGCCGAATGCTTTGGCAGAGTTTGCGACACCGGCGGCGATACGACAGGCGGAGCAGATGCTTGCCAAGCGCCGTCTGAGTCAGCAGACATCAATGGCGGACTTGCGGACGAAGGCGGATCAGCTTGCCGGGAAAAAAGTTTTGATCAAGACCAAGGTGGAAGGGGAGAAGTTGTTTGGCTCGGTAGGTCGGGAAGAGGTTGCCAGCGCGCTTTCGATGATGGGAATCGAAATTGAGGCGAAAACGATAGCTATCGACAAGCCGTTCAAAAAGACGGGTGTGTTTCCGGTTTCGGCGCATTTCGCGGAGGGTGTGGATGCGTCTTTCGAGGTGACGATAGAATCCGAATAAATGTTTTCTTTTGTACTTTGACAAAAGTCGCTTCCTTCATCCGGAACAGCGGCTTTTTCTCTATAAAAATAATTTTTTGATTTTTTGGTAAGAACAATTATGTTGAAACAAATGAAACCAAAGCGGACGAAATATATCTTTGTAGTGGGCGGAGTGATGAGCGGTGTCGGGAAAGGCGTCACGACATCATCCATCGGCAAGATTCTGCAAGCACGCGGTCTTTCTGTCACGGCCTTCAAGATCGATCCCTACGTCAACGTCGATGCCGGCACGATGAATCCGACGGAACACGGTGAAGTATTTGTCCTCGCGGATGGCTACGAAACTGATCAGGATATGGGCAACTATGAGCGGTTCCTCAATATCGAATTGGATCGGGGCAATTATATGACGACGGGGATGGTATACAAAACGGTCATCGAAAAAGAGCGCAATTTGGAATACAAGGGGAAGTGCGTGCAGGTAGTGCCGCATATCCCGCTCGAAGTCATCAGTCGTATTAAAAAGGCCGCGAAGAAAGTTTCTGCTGATGTGGCTATTATCGAGATCGGCGGAACGGTCGGGGAGTATGAGAATATACTCTTTCTCGAAGCGGTGCGAATGATGAAGACGGAGAGTCCCGCCGACGTCATCACCGTGATGGTGAGCTATATCCC
>JAHFOM010000015.1:0-17746 GCA_023261685.1 Candidatus Moraniibacteriota bacterium
GCGACCTTATGAAACTTGGTCTGTCACAGACGTTACTGAGGATTGCCCGAGGGCAAGCAAAGATAACCGGTGCGTTTTTCTTTATGCTTACACGGAGCAGTTCGGGTGGACGGTGAGGATATCCCAACCTTACGAAGGTCCGAAACACATGGGGGCATTTCGCCATTTTTTTCCGGCGCAAGATCTTGCTATCAAATTACGTGATGTCTTGCTGAGTTCCGCTTTTCAGCATTGTGAGCGAAGGCTTGGGCTCACGCGACCGGAACTTTCGAAACTTATCGAACTTCATATGCCTGTTGTTCCGGATAAGATTCAGTCAGCATCTCGACGTTACAGGATACGGAAAACTATTAAGGACTAGGGGCTCCGCGTGAAACTTCGCGCGGGGCCTCTTTTTTATTGTTTGCTAGTATGGTGAAATTTCTGTATACTGAAGAGACTATTTTTTAGACTACTCTACGGTATGTCAGAAGCGCTGGTCATCAAAAATCTGGAGAAAACCTACGCTGCCGGTGTGCGGGCGCTGAAGGGAGTGTCTTTGACGGTGGCCACCGGAGATTTTTTTGCGTTGCTCGGACCCAATGGCGCCGGCAAAAGTACACTCATCAATATCATCTGCGGTTTGGTCAATAAATCAGCTGGCACGGTACACATCTCCGGACTGTCTATCGACGATGACTATCAGAAAGCCAAGATGCATGTCGGTATCGTCCCTCAAGAATTCAATTTCGGAATATGGGAGAAAGTGATTGATATCGTGGTGAATCAAGCGGGGTATTATGGGATGCCCCGCAAGGAGGCGATACCCAAGGCGGAAGCATTGCTCCGGAAACTGGGACTCTATGAAAAGCGCTTCGAGCAATCCCGTACGCTCTCAGGCGGTATGAAGCGGAGACTGATGATCGCGCGTTCTCTCGTGCATGAGCCGAAACTGCTGATCTTGGACGAGCCGACGGCCGGCGTGGATATCGAGATCCGACGGGAGATGTGGGACTTTTTACGAGAGCTCAATCAGTCCGGTACGACGATTATCCTGACGACACATTATTTGGAAGAAGCGGAACAACTGTGCAATCAGGTCGCTATCATCAACAAGGGAGAGGTCGTGGAAGCGGGCCCAGTGAAGAAGTTGTTGGAAAAAATGGACGCGGAAACGTTTGTGTTTGATTTGGAAGCACCGCTCGCGCAAGAAACGGAAGCCTTGATCGGGAAATTCGGAGTGCGCAAGATAGATGCCGATACGATAGAAATGATCGTACAAAGAGGGGAGTCGGTGAATGACGCCATCATAGCGCTCAATCGGCTGGATATCCGCGTGCGCAGTATGCGCAACAAAACCAATCGTCTCGAGGAGCTTTTTTTGCAGAAAATCGGTGAAAACAATCTTGTATGAACAGAAAACAGATACTCGCATCCTATATGACAATTGTCAGGAAGGAATTCCTTCGGTTGTTTCGCGTGTGGATACAGACGCTCTTGCCTCCGGTTATCACGACCGTGCTCTATTTTCTTGTTTTTGGAAAATTCATCGGGACACAGGTGGCCCCGATTGGCGGGAGAACCTATATGGAGTTCATCGTTCCCGGAGTGATTATGATGTCGGTCATCACACAGTCTTTTATGCATTCGGCATTCGGATATTTTTCTGCAAAATTTCAGCGCTCACTCGAAGAAATTTTGGTGTCGCCCACTCCATACTGGGTGATGATCGCGGGATACGTGACCGGCGGGGTACTGAGGGGAATGATCACGGGAACGCTGTTGTTGGCGGTCTCGCTTTTCTTTACCACTATCGCGGTCCACAGTATCGGCCACGTGATAGCGTTCGCCTTGCTGACGTCGATCGTCTTTTCTCTGGCTGGTCTCATCAACGCCATCTTTGCCAAAGACTTTGACAGCATCTCGATCTTCCCGACATTCATCCTGACGCCGCTCACGTATCTGGCGGGCACGTTCTACTCGCTCTCGATGCTGCCGCAAGTCTGGAGGGATCTCTCGCTCTGGAATCCACTTCTCTATATGATCAATGGTTTCCGCTATGGGCTGATCGGCGTGACGGATGTCAGTATCGGGATAGCCTACGCTATTCTGTGTGTTCTCGTCGCCGTGTTGTCGTTCACGGTCTGGTACTTGTTTTACAGCGGCCGGGGCGTGCGGGTGTAGAGCGTTGAAGGGTGAAAAAAATGGCTCTAAATAGGGAAAAGAGGCGAGTCCTCTTGACAAAAACCCGTTTAGGGTGTATACTGGTTCTTCAAGTGTCAATCAATGAGTATTGAGAGAGACTTGGAACGGCTTTTATAAGCTCCTCAGTACCTTACATATTTGCACGTATTTGCTCTTCGCGTCTCCGGATCGGCGACTTGGATAGAATTTTTATTCGTATCATAGAGAGACCCAGTCAAGAAATCTCGTCACACAATATTTTAGAAAACGAGTTCTCGGTCTCGGTCTCAGGTGATCAATCATTATTTTATCCAGCTCGCCCATCCGGAATCTTTTGATCTGGATGCGGTATTGCCACAACCAAGAAGAGGAGTATAAAATGGTACACGCACCTCCCATCGGGAAATTTTCCCTAGAGACAATAGACGAAATCATCCACCTTTGACCGATCGGCGGCGGCGCTAGCAATCTAAGACCTGGGTTTTAGAAAGGCTAGGCAGTCCCGTAGAATGTCCTCAGGAGCTTATCTCGCAATGCGATTTGAGAACACTCCTGAGGATTTTACTTTTTTAAGCATAAGCGCCTTTTCTAGAGCACTGAGGAGTTCACCTTTTGAAATTATTTTTTTTTATACTGTCAGGCTTGCTTTTTTGGTATTTTGTGCTAGGATAGGGGTGTTGTAAGTTTTTCTTTCTGGAATAACGCTGACACAAGGCTCGGGTTGCCAAATCCAGTTTCTTCGTCAAGTAGGGCCAGATGGCAAAGGTCACCTTACACAGTAATCAAGTTAGTGGATTCAATATGGCAACCAAATTGTATGTTGGTGGCGTTTCCTACGGTTCGACCGAGGACAGTCTGCGCGACGCGTTCGCTCAGGCCGGTAATGTTGTTTCTGCCAAGATCATTATCGACAAGATGACGGGCCGCTCACGCGGTTTCGCATTCGTTGAAATGGGTTCAGATGAGGACGCTCAAAAGGCGATCGCTCTCTGGAATGGCAAGGAACTCGACGGACGCACATTGACTGTCAACGAAGCTCGTCCTATGGAAGAGCGCGCTCCCCGCACTGGCGGCAACCGTGATTTCAACGGTGGCAACCAAGGTGGCGGAAGCCGTTGGTAAGTCAGTGCCACAAGCCGTTCGCGGTCTTCGTGGTAACACCAAAAAAAATCAACCCTGAGCAATCGGGGTTGATTTTTTTATGCAGTGTTTTTCGTCGGTATTACTCTTGCGTTTCTGTGCTTGCTGGCATTTCTGCAGGCATTGTGGCGACTGGCGGCTTGCCGTAGCCGACGTAGTACTGTATATCGGCGCTTCCTTTGATGCTAGTGATCCATTTGTCGGCTTCGACGTTGAACTTCTGCTTTTTGAGCTGCTCGCGGATCTGGTTTTTGAAATCAGCATCGCTCATCCCAGTAGGGAGCGGGGTTTTGCTCTGTGCCAAGTATTGACCTACCTCTTCATCAGACACTGCCAGCTTGTCCTCCAGAATTTTTTCCAACTTTTTTTGGAGGGTGATCTGCTCGCGGAGCTGTTCGGTGGTTATCCCTTGTTGGGCGAGTGCTATGTCCAGCGTGACGCCCTGCTTGCTGACTTCTTCCTCGATAGTCTGTATTTCAGTGTCGATATCAGCCTCGCTCACGCTGACGCCTTGTTTATCCGCCGCAGTCTCGATGAGTTTTTTGGTAATGATGATATCAAGCGCCTGCTGTCCGGAATTTTTCTCCAGTTCTTGGATGACACTCCACCGGCTAATCGGCACGCCGTTGACTATCGCCGCTATGAAGAGGCTTTTACCCAAGAAAAGAAGTCCGAGTACCACTATCGCGCCGAGGACGATATGGGTATTTTTTTTGTGCTCTTTGTAAAACGTACGGATTATTCCTATCAAACTTACTTTCTTTGCCGGTGCCGTTTTTTGTTCTGCTGGTTTCTCTACCGGCGTGACGACGGCTTCGGTGGTTTTGGGCGTTTCTGCAACTGGCTCTTGTTCCATATTCTCCATACGCTTCGAAAGGGGATTATTGATTATATTATGAATGTCAGTGCCCGTGTGACACTGGATCCAGTATAGCCTATTTTCGGGGATGGTTCAATTTTTTGGTGATGAACATACGGTATACGATTTCAAGCGCAGTGTTGGTAACATCGGGTTATTGCCCGTTATTTCCCGGTTTTCTGGCTATCAGTTGCGCTGCAACATTGACCTTCCGGCTGCCATCAGGTTTTTTTTCATTCGTTTTACCTTCGACTTCCTCATATCCAGTCGGCTCAAGCACTTCCCAGCCAGCATCGGTATAGAGATTTTTCAATTCTTCTCTTTTGAGATAGAAATCCTCGGTATCTGGTTTATCGCGGTAAAAATCGCCATTCTCTGTAAAAGCGGTTATGACATTTAGCCCGTCCGTATTTGTGCGTTCTTGCATCTCTTTGATGAGGAGAAGAGCGTCTTGACGCGAGAGATGATGCAGCACATAGGTAGAGACAAGAACATCAAAATGATCATCAGGATTGAAGTTCTTAATATCTCTCATCTCTGTCTGAACATCCAACCCTTTTTCTTCGGCGAGCCGGTCCAATTCATCAAGCCCGACTTGAGAAGTGTCCCACGCGGTCACTGCAAATCCCTTTTCTGCCAAATACAGTGCATTTCTCCCGTCTCCTGCGCCAAGTTCAAGCACCGATCCGGTTCTTCGGTAATTGATAATATTCTTGACTATTTCCTCTGCTTCGCTGCCAAAAGGAGCTTTGTTTTCTCTGTAAAGTTTATCGTAAGGGTTTTCCGGTATTTTCTCAGATATATTTTTAGGGTTTTCCGCGGGGGACGGGGTTTTGTTAGTAGGGGGTTTTTCTCTGGACATAATATTTTTGATTTACAAATGAGTTTTCAATTTTGGCGGACTACTCGGGTTCAGCACCCAGTGATGCCGCCCTTGATGGGTATCTTAGTACCTCTCTCAGCCTTTCGCTGAGGTACTCGAGCCTCGGCTTTTTTATCGCTCGGCATGTATCACTTCGCCAGTCGGATATTTCTTTTCGGTTAAAATGGAAACAGCCAATTGCCCGATGTCTTCGGGAGTATTCACTTTTCCACGCTTTGATTCTTTCCGGATTTGTTCTTTTAATTCCTCTGTCATCCATCCTGTATCGGTCGGCCCCGGATCAAGAGAGTTTATAGCAATATTGAGCTTAGCAAGTTCAGGTGCTAGTTGCGGAGCAAGCATTTCCAGCGCCGCTTTTGTTATCGTATACGGAATTTTATGACCTCCCATACTTCCTAACGACTGTCCTGATGTCATATTGATAATACCTCCCGCATTGCCTCTTTTAACAAATTCTTTACACAACATAGCTACGGCGCGGACATTCACTGCATAGTGTTTGTCTAGTATCTCTGGCGAGAGTTCCGTAAAAGGAATCTCGAAGTCATAGCATGCATTGTTGATAAGAATGGTCGGCAACCCAATCTCTTTTTCTGCTGCCTCAAAAAGTGCTTCGGCGGAACCAGCTATTGATAAATCAGCTTCTATATTCCCAACTCGAACACCAAGTTGCTTAAGTTCATCAATAAGCTTTGCTGGGTCATCTTTGTTGTATTCTCGACTGTTTTCTTCGTCATACTGATGCCAGTAGGTAAAGAAAATATCTCCACCATTCCTAGCGATTTCACGACAAATCGCTGCGCCAATCCCACCACTCCGTCCCACTCCTGTGATCAGCACAACCTTCCCTATCAACGATTTTGTAATTTCCATATGCATATATTCAAGGCACTCGGATCATCCGATACTCAGTACTCACTGCGGGCCGTCTCGTGTTAGAACCTTCAGAAATCAATCCCTGTAAGGAGATTTTAGCATATTTTTAACACTCTTTTCGGTGCATCTCGAGCACAGTCAAAAAATTAAAAGATATCTAAATGAGGTTCATCTCGGTTACCTTTTTCTTATTCTCCTCAACTATTTCTTTAAGAGTATCTAATGACACGTTTTTCTTTATCTGTGCCAATACCGAATAGATGTGTTCATGTGCTTTCTCTGCCTCCCCGGATAAAGTAATATCGCTTAAATCTTTCTGAAAAACTCGCTCATTAAGCTCTTTATAACTCATGTATTGATCTCCGGTTGTGCCACTGCTAAACGGATGTTTCTCAAGTCCATTATTTCTACTAATATCTAAACTCTTGTCCCAGTTAAATGTTTCATTCAAAACTCTCTGGACTATTCCGATAATAGGATTCCTGCTGTTACCCTCGACCGCATCCTTTGATTTAATGAACCAAAAGTCTCCTCCTATGCCAAAAAATGGATACCATTCACCCTTACTCTTACCGGATGCCCCAGTTGCGCTTCGATAGAGTGGGATAGTTTGGCCTCCAACTTTTGTAAAAACTATTGGCCTATTATCAAAATATGACCACGATAGACCATCAACTTGTGTAAGGACTGAAGCTTCGATAGCAGCTCCGAGCCTCTCCAAAAAGTTTCGCTGATTAATTTCCTCAATAATAAGCTCATCTGGAATACCTGCAAGACGTACAGCATCTCCTTCTTCTAGCTTTTCAAAGGCTCCTTTATCCTCGGTTCTCCTTTCTGTAAGAAAATTGTGAATCTTTATTTCACGCTCTATACGCTCATGTCTTTTCTCGAGACTCTCTTCCTGCGGTGGTTTTGGAATACCTTCCATAAGTTTCATTATATCGCACTATCAAAATAATGTAGCAGATAAGCATCTCGTGCTAGCTGTTGATGGCGGAGAGGGAGGGATTCGAACCCTCGAGGGGTATTATCCCCTGCAACGTTAGCAGTGTTGTGGTTTTAGCCGCTCACCCACCTCTCCAAATAATGCTTTATTTAAGCCGTTTTATATCGTTCCATATGTTTTTTATTATGTGTTCCAACAAATGATAGGTAGTCTTTAACATCTGACTGACTCTCTAACTTTACATCTTTTTCCTTATAAAGTCTCGGGTTCAACCTGATATCCTTTTTCAGGATGGTATAGACTGATCTGGCAAGGGGTTTTGATAAGCTTGTATATTGAATTTTTTTGTACCGGTACCTTTTCCCTTGAGACGTATAAGAATGAGTATACACTGATCCATCGGTATCAATCAAGCCACGCAAACAGGCTATTCTGTATGTTTGCCTCCCTTTGATCCACAGGGGAATGTCTACTTGGTGCTTCACTTTGTTGCCTATTTTCAAGTCAAGTGCCTCCACACAAAATTGTACAAGACCAGTCCTCGAGATGACAATGGAGTCAGCGAGAGAGCGTGTATCGCAGTATATTCCGGCTTTGAGATGAAAAAGTTTCTCTATCAAATTCCGGACGAACATCGAATACTTCTGATCCGTGACTCGATGTAGCGTAATAGTGATCTGTCTTTTGCTTATCCCGCCATCTCCCAATAGAATGCCAACAAATTCAGCCAGCTCTTTGGAAAACCTCGGTTTCTTGAATGGTAGTGGGTTGGTGATGGATGATGGATTCAATTTGCCCTCTTTCTCCCACCATTCTCGCCACTTCTTTTTCCGATACATTTCGTCTCCGCCCACTTTGCCATACTTTTCAATAATTGCTTTCCCTCCCGCCGAAGCCCCTTTTTTTGTATACCAGTATGCATTCTTGATGATCACCCCTCTTGGTAATGCTTGATTTTGCTTCTGACAAATCTGATCAAGTGCATACAAAGACATGGAATTGTTCTCATTTCTCCAGCTGTTCAAATTACGTAGTGACGTATGGCAAATTTCCGCCAAGTCTTTCCATGTACAATTGAGGTTCTTTTTTGATTGTAAAAGAAACCCTCTTTGCCTTCCGGGAGGGAAAAATGCCCGATTTGATTTCAACGATTCAGCGATATATCCATAATAGCATATATGACAGGGCGATGTAATCCATCCGACTTTTAGACTTGTTACGTAATGAGTTACGTAACTCCGTACGTAATGCTTCCTCGTGAGCGTTGGTTAGCGGGCGAGGACGATGCCGAAGACGGACTTGGCTCCGGCAGATTTGAGGACGCGGGCGCATTCTTCGAGGGTGGTGCCGGTGGTGGCGACGTCGTCGATGAGCCAGATAGTTTTGCCTCGTACCTTCGCTTCGCTTCCAAGGGGCATTTCCGGAGCCAGAGCAAAAGCGTTTTTCAGATTGCTGAGGCGCTCTTCGCGCACTTTGGTTTTTATCTGCGGCTTGGTGTAGCGGGTGCGGAGCAGGCAGTTTTGGAGGACTGGCAGAACGGATCCGGGCGTCAGCGTTTCGGCGAGGGTATCTGCGAGGAGCTCGGACTGATTGAAGCCGCGGAAACGCAGGCGCCGTTTGTGAAGCGGGACGGGTATGAACACATCCGGGAGGGGCAGGTCTATTTCCAACACTCTTTCTGCGAGCCACGTACCGAGTGGTTCCGCGAGAGCCGGGATGAAGCGGTATTTGTAGGTATGGATGGACGTCGCAACTAGCGGATGACGATAGTGAGATGCAGCAAACAGTCCGTCGAGGGAGCTCTTTCCGGAACAGGAAAAACAGACTTCGCCGCACGGCGTGGTGGCCCTGCGGCAATGCGGACAGCGCTGCCGCAAGCGACGGGGAAAATGTTCGAGGCAGTTTGTACAGAGGTACTGCCCGTATGCGTTGCAGGAGAGACAGCGGATCGGGAACAGCGTATCCAATAGGCTGATACCGATTTTCTTGCACACGGGATAGAGGTTCAGATGCACAAGACAAGATTATTTTTGAGGGAGAGGCGGAGCGATTTTTTCTCCGGAGCATCGATAAGGGTGTCGGCGATGGATTTCTCGACGAGCGTTTGGATATTTTTGCGGACGAGGCGGGCGCCTTGTTCGGGAGCGAAGCTTTTTGTGGTGATATATGCCGTGACGGCGAGTGGATATTTGAGCGTGATGCCTTGTCCTTTCAGGCGCTTGGCGAGATTTTGCATTTCCAGCTCCGCGATAGATCGGATAGCGTCTTTGGAGAGCGCGTTGAAGACGATGGTGTGGTCGAGGCGGGCGAGGAGTTCCGGACGGAGTTCTTTTTTGAGTTCGGTCAGTACTTCGCGTTTGATAGTGGCAAAGCGTTCGTGGAGATCATCCGAGTCGATATTGTTGGCGAAGCCGATTTTGGCGCTTTGTGTGAAGGCGGCGGTACCGATGTTCGAGGTGAGGATGATGAGCGTGTTCCGAAAGCTGACCGTTCGTCCTTCGGCATCGGTCAAGACTCCTTCGTCGAGGATCTGAAGAAGAATATTCCAGACATCCGGATGGGCTTTTTCTATTTCATCGAAGAGGATGACAGAATATGGTCGACGTCTGACGCGCTCGGTCAGTTTGCCTCCTTCGCCGTAGCCGATATAACCAGCTGGCGCACCGATAATCTGGGCGACGCTGTGGCGTTCCATAAACTCGCTCATATCAAGCCGGATGAGGGCGCGGGCATCGCCGAAGAATTCTTCAGCGAGGATTTTGGAGGCGAGGGTTTTGCCGACGCCGGTCGGACCGAGAAAGAGGAATGAACCGAGCGGGCGATTAGGATCACTGATGTTGCTGAGCGAGCGCGCCAGTGTCTGCTCGAGCTCTGCGGCAGCCTCCTCTTGCCCGATGAGATTGGTGTGAAGCGCGGTATGAAGGCGAGTGAGTTTGGCGCGCGGGCTTTCGGCGGAGAGTTTGGCGTAGGGGATACGCGCCATCTGAGCGACGGTGCGGAGGATGTGTTCGGGTGTGACGGCAATCCGCGGGCTTTCGGATTCTGCTTGTTGTCTGGCAACGAGCGTTTCTATCTTCTCCGTGAGAATTTTTTCGCGGGCATGCCAGATACTCGCGTCGTCATAGTTTTCTTCTTTGATGAGGGATTCTTTGTAGGCCAAGGTGGTGTCGCGCTCTTCTTTGAGCAGGGTGATGGTTTGCAGGGTTTCCGGAATCTCGTGTTTTTGTTTGGCGAGCGCGGAGGCTTCGTCGATGATATCGAGCGCCTTATCCGGCAGAAAACGGTCGGGGATATAGCGTACCGAGAGATCAGCGGCCATATCGATGACCTCTTGGGAGAGGGTGATGTGATGGAAATCCTCATAGCTTTTTTTGATGTGGGTGAGGATTTCTTTGGTTTCTTCGAGGGTTGGTTCGCCGATCTGGACGGACTGAAAACGCCGATCGAGTGCGGGGTCTTTTTCGAGGTGGCGTTTGTATTCGGTGAATGTCGTGGCTCCGATACACTGGATCATACCCTGTGACAGGGCGGGTTTCAGTATATTGGCGGCGTCGAGTCCGCCACTGGTATTGCCGGCGCCGACGATAGTGTGAATCTCATCGATAAAGAGGATGACGTCGTGGTTGCGCGCGGCCTCTTGGATGATTTCTTTGAGACGCGCTTCAAATTCTCCGCGGAAATTGGTACCGGCGACGACGAGGGTCAGATCGAGCGAGAGGATGCGTTTGCCGAAGAGCGAGTGAGGAATCCTACCCTGAGCAATCATTTTGGCGAGGGCCGCGACCAGCGCGGTTTTACCAACGCCCGGTTCTCCGATGAGGAGAGGATTATTTTTTTGCTTGCGGGTGAGAATCTGGATGATGCGGTCAAGCTCTTTTTCTCTTCCGATGAGGATGTCGGTGTTGAAGCTTTCCGACTTCGCCATATTGATCGTGTACTGATCAAGAAAGGGGGTGTGGGTACCCTTGGTCGTCTTCTGATTGGTCAGAAAATTTTCCGGCAGATCGAGCATCTTGGAAAGCTGGGGAAAGTGATCGAGATTCAAATGTGATTTCAGGGTGACTCGTGATTTTTCGCCGTTTATTTTGAGGGTTTGCAGGATATATGTGAGCGCGGGATGTTCTGATTCGACAAGCGCGTACACCAGATGTTCCGTACCGACATACGGGTAGTGGAACTGGCTCGCGATACCGTAGGCGCGCCGCAGGATGTCTTTGAGAGCAGAAGAGAGTGGCATTGTTCGAGTAGTCGAGAGCGCTCTACCGGGAGTCTTTTTTTTGAGACAGATTTTGGTGAGGGACTCTCTCTCGAAACCGATGTTTTCGAGGAGAATGCTTCCCAAGCTCGTTTCTTCGAGCAGAATAGCCAAGAGCAGATGCTCCGGCTCGATGCTCTGATTGCGGCTGGCACGGGCAATATCATGGGCTTCTTTCAAGCTGTGACGCGCGTGAAGCGTGAGTTTTTGACTGAAGTTGGTTTCAGGCATAGTCAATAACGCAGGGCTAAAATTGGGTATATCTATTGTATTTTTTCTGGAGGCTGCTGTCAAACAGTCAGGCAGTCAAAAATTGTATTTCGCCTGCAATTCAAATTATTGTATTCAACGAATAAAAGAATTTTCTGTTGGTTGCTCTCCTTGTCTGAAGAAGCCCTCTCGGTTCAGAAAAAAGAGCTTCTCCGCCGTTGACTGGGGGCTGGTTTTTCCGGTAACCGAGAGAGGCTTCTGAGTCGAGAGCAGAGACAGAAGATTACTTTTATTTCGTTGAACTCATTTACTTCATTGAATGCGGGGAAGGTCTTGCGCTGTAGAGTGGAGCGTTAGGGTATTATTTTTGATATTTGCGGAAAATATGATATGGTAAAAATATATTTGAAGACAAACATAAAAGAGTATGACATTCGGTTTTGGAAAACCTCATTTTCTCGGTATTGACTTCGGTACCGCGTCGATCAAGGCGGTAGAGCTTTCTATTAAAGACAATCATCCGGTGCTGATCAACTATGGTCAGGTGAGTTTGGCAGATCTGGAAAAAGGGACGCCGCCGGCGGGGCGTTCGTATGATGAGGAGGTGGTGCTCCATCTGATAGCGCTGTTGAAACAGATGAAACCCAAGAGTCACTCCGCGTATGTCGCGATGCCGGCATTCATCGGGCTGATTTCGCTGATAGAGCTTCCGGTAATGGAAGAATCTGAGTTGCAGGAAGCCGTCCGCTTCGAGGCGCACAAATATATACCGTCTTCGCTCGACGAAGTGGCGCTGAGTTGGGAAGTGATCGGGATGCGGAATGCTCCTGACGGGACGAACAAAATGGAAGTCCTCTTAGTCGCCGCGCTCAACAAAGAAGTCTCCCGCTACGAACACCATATTGCCGGCGTCGGATTGACGCTTGATTTTTTGGAGTTGGAAACGTTTTCTATGGCACGCTCGGTTGTCGGTGATGATCCGGGATTGACGTTGCTTATCGATATCGGGTCACGCGCCACGAATCTTGTCCTCATTGAGGATGGTCTTGTCAAAGTTAGTCGCAATCTGGATGTCGGCGGAAGAGATATCACCCGCGTACTGGCGGAGAGTCTCAGTATTACGGAAGAGCGGGCGAAGATATTGAAGAGAAGCGGGAAGGATTTTCTCATCGCTCCCGAATCTGCTCTGGTGTTTCCGGCGCTCCAGATGATCGCGAGTGAGGCGGATCGGATGCTCATCGCTTATCAAACCAAACATTCTGGTGTACAATGCAAGGGTGTCGTACTGTCCGGTGGTACCGCACAATTTTCCGGATTGACGCAGTACTATACCGATTTGCTCAGGTTGCCCGTACAGCTTGGCAATCCTTGGAGAAATATTCAATATGATCCGCGACTGGCTGAGAAAATCAGCGAATTTGGAACCTCGTTTTCTGTCGCCATCGGATTGGCGCTTCGTGGCACCGATACTTTGCTCAAAAAACAGAGGGTTGAACCGGAATATAAAAAACCGAAAAAAACATTTTCTCTGAAGGAATTTCTCACTAAAAAAAGATAGGCACCACCATAGGGGTGATCGCACTGCGGACGTATAATAAATATTAAAACAAAACGTGATGGCCGGCATAAATCTTTCTTCATCAACACTCGGAAAGAAGAGCGGATCGGGAGGTCTGGTGGATAGCTCTTTTATCATCATTACCATTCTCTTCTGTTTGACTGTCGCCGGTTTCGGCGGATTGCGCTGGTATATCAGCAGTCAAGACGCCACGCTGGCAGATCTGGATGCGACGCTCAAGGAAGGTGGTCTCAAATTGCAGGGCCCGACAGTCGATCGGGTGGCGTATTTTGATAGTCGGCTGACTTTGGCAGAAAAACAAGCGAGTAGCGGCGCTGTTGATTCTCAAAAACTCTTGAATGAGCTTGAGAGTCTTGTTATTCCAAGCGTCAAACTGACGAAGTACGAGTACAATGCCGCGGAAAAATTCGTCGTCGTGTCCGGGGAAACGGATAATTTCAAATATGTCGCTCAGCAGGTGATCAGCTTCAAATCAGAGAAGATTTTTGCCGGGATTACCGTGGAATCCCTTACTCGCACAGAAAGCGGGCGCATCGCGTTTTCTTTCAAGGCGAAGTTTAATTGATTTTTTTCTCATTATTTTTTTAATCATTTCATTATGAGGCTCAAAGTACTTATCGTGCCGTTCTTTATCGTTATGATACTGATGCTCGGCATCGGCTATATCAAACCGGATATAGATGTCGCGGTTATGAAAAGAGATCAAATCAAAGCTGCGCAAGATCAGGCAGCCAAGGTAGAGGCTGTTTTGAGTAATATCAGCGCTCTCAATGCTTCTCTCGATACTCAGCCGGAGGCGGAAAAATTTATGTACCGGTATCTGCCGAGCACTCTCTCTCAAGAACAGGCGATAGACAGCTTCAATTTTCTGGCTGCTCAGTCGGGCGTGTCAATTGTCAGTATCGGACTCAAACAAGAGCCTGAAGCAGTTGTCATCGAGGAGCCGATTATTGATCCCGCCACGAATATTTTTGTCGCTGGGGGAACCGGTATCGGATCCGCAAGTGTTCCTGTCGTCGCTCCGTCAGTCGTTGTCAAAAAATTCACTCTTTCCGGGAGCGTCATAGGGTCGTATGAAAACATCAAACTGTTTTTTAATCACTTGGCGCATACGGAACGTTTTCACTCTGTGCGTCTCTTCTCTCTGTCCACCGCCCCCGAGCAGGGAGTATCCGCTAATGCGGAGACTAAGAGTACCGGGAGTCTTATCGGAGTGTTTGAGTCGGAGTACGGGTACCTTCCGCCGAAGCCAGTGGTATCAGCCTGGACTTTGCCGGTTTTCTGGCAGTCCAAACTTGATCTGACGAAGGTCAGTAATCTCGTCAATGCCGCAACGAGTACGGTTCCGTCGTTGGAGAAAGGGGAGAGCGGAAAACCGAATCCATTCCAATAGCTTTTGAACAAGGAGGAATAGCACTGTGACACAAATGGTTTTTTTGGGAACATAATTTGCTGTTGTCTCACCGGGTATGCCAGAAGAAACCGATCAAAAAGTAGCGACTGCCGTGAGCGGAACTGATGATGTGTCCGCTCTTGCGGCGCAGGCCAAGGCGCTCGGTGTACCGTTCTTGCCGGCAGCGCCGAGGGCAATAGACAAGAATCTTCTGGTTCTTATTTCTGAGGATACGGCGAAGCGGTACCGGATGGTGCCGTTCAAAAAAGAAAAGGATACCATATCAGTCGGAATGATCGATCCGCAGGACTTCGAGGCGCTCAATATTCTGCGTTTTTTAGCTGAAAAGGAACATATCAGTATCGAGGTTTCTCTCATATCCGAAACGGTGTTCGCCTCCATACTCAAGCAGTATACCGGTACCGATCTAGCCCTGAAGGACGCGATTTTTTCTCTCAAAAAAGATTCGGATGAGATCACGGAAATCAAGGAAGAACAAAAGAAAGACGCCAACGCGGATGTTTTTCAGGACGCGCCGATTGCCAAGCTGGTAGAGGTGATCGTCAAGCACGCGCTCGATGGACGGGCGAGTGATATCCATATCGAGCCGATCGAGGGGAGTTTCCGCGTACGTTTCCGCGTGGATGGCATCCTCCGTTCTCAGCTGGTGTTTCCGCTCGAGGTCGGCAGAGCCGTACTGTCACGTATCAAGATTCTTGCCAATCTCAAGATCGATGAGAAACGCAAACCCCAAGACGGACGTTTTCGTTTTGAGGTCGGGGATGGCAATATGGTGGATCTCCGCGTCTCGAGTCTGCCGGTAATCGATGGAGAAAAAATCGTGATGCGCGTGCTCGATAAGAGCTCCAATCTTTCCGATCTGGAAAAACTTGGACTGTGGGGGCGGAATCGTCGGGTACTCGAAAGCCGTATCCGCCAGCCGTTTGGGATTATTCTCATTACCGGACCGACCGGATCAGGCAAGTCCACGACGCTGTATGCCTTTCTCCAGATTTTGAACAAAGAAGAGCGCAATATCATCACGCTCGAAGATCCAGTCGAATATTATTTGGAGGGAGTCAATCAGAGTCAGATAAAACCGGAGATCGGTTACACATTCGCCTCGGGACTGCGTTCCATCCTGCGTCAGGATCCGAATATCATTATGGTTGGGGAGATCCGCGACGGCGAGACAGCCGAGCTCGCTATTCACGCGGCGTTGACCGGACACCTCGTCCTCTCGACACTCCACACCAATGATGCTGTCGGCGCCGTTCCGCGTCTCATCGATATGGGGGTGGAGTCTTTTTTGCTTTCTTCATCGCTTCAGGTGGTGGCAGCTCAGCGTCTGGTGCGTCGTATCTGTGAGAAGTGTCAGGCGGAGTTTTCTCTCACGGAAACGCAGAAAAAGCATATCCAAGAACTGTTCGACGCGATCACTCCCGAAGAAGTGGCTGCCTACGGGCTGAAACCAAAACAACCGATCGTTTTTTACTATGGCAAGGGCTGTGATGCCTGTGGAAATTCCGGATATCAGGGTCGGATCGCCATTTATGAGGTGTTAGAGATTGATGATGAGCTGCGCGCCATTATTTCCGATTTGAAAGGCAATGAACCCGCCATACGCAAGGCGGCACTGCAGCAGGGGATGACCAGTATGAAACAAGACGGTATTTTGAAGGCGCTCAAAGCGATGACAACACTGACGGAGATTGAGCGCGTAACGGAAGGCAAGATGCTGGTGGATGAGGAGTAATGTATTCCTATCGGTTGTTGATGCTTCGGCGTTCTTCCTCAGGTGCGAATGTGTTATACTATGAGCAACGAATTATGTATCATAAATAAAATTTTTTAAGAATTTCTTTTTTATTTTCAAGTATGGAAGCATTGCACGTTGAACAGCGTTTGAAAAATCTCCTCTTGCTCGTGGGTCAGCAGGGAGCTTCGGATCTTCATCTGGTTGTCGGCCGTTATCCGACGCTCCGTATCGATGGCAAGTTGCACCCGATTACGGAGGAGGCCGTTCTTACTCCGGCGGATACCAAAGCACTCTCCGATGCGCTGCTTTCCGAAGATAAAAAACAGGAGCTCATCGCCGTAGGGCAGACCGACTTCTCGTACAATTTCGAGGACCGCGTGCGTTTCCGTACCAACGTCTTTTTTCAGAAGGGCTACGTGAGCGTCACGATGCGCTTCATTATGGACCGTCTGCGCAATCTGGAAGAACTCAGTATCCCGGAGTCGCTCTATGGTTTTACGAATTATTCCCAAGGGTTGGTGTTGATTACCGGTCCGGTCGGACACGGCAAATCCACGACGCTCGCCGCCATCATCGACTATGTCAATCACAATCTGGAAAAGCACATCATCACCATCGAGGATCCGATAGAATTCGTCTACAATCAGGATCGCTGCATCATCAACCAGCGCGAGATCGGTCGTGATGCCAAGAATTTTCCTGACGCGCTTCGGGCAGTCTTTCGCGAAGATGCCAATGTCGTCCTCCTAGGAGAGCTCCGCGATCTGGAGACCATCAGTACGGCGATGACTGCAGCAGAAACCGGGCATCTTATTTTCGCGACACTGCATACCAACGACAGTTCGCAGACGATTGATCGCATTATCGACGTCTTTCCGTCGCATCAGCAGAATCAGATCCGTTCACAGCTGGCAAGCGTGTTGCTCGGGGTCATTTCTCAGCGCTTGCTGCCGAAATCCGGCGGCGGGCGTATTCCCGCGGTGGAGATTATGTTCAAGAACCACGCCGTGGAAAATCTTATCCGTGAAAACAAAATCCATCAGTTGGATTCGGCAATCGAGACCGGACTGAAAGACGGGATGATGTCTCTCGATCGGGCATTGGCGGATTTGGTGCGCCGCGGACTCATCTCGGTCAATGACGCGTTCATCTATGCTAAGAATCGCGATTATCTCCAGATGTTGATGAGCAAAGAATAATTTTTTGTCGGTCGTTTCTTAATGAGGACACAAGACTGACTTTTCTGGCAATTGCCAGAAAAGTCAGTCTCTCTGAAATAACAAAAAACGTATATGAAATTCATTTTCAAGGCGAAAAATGCAGCGGGGCAGGTGCGCGAGGGGCTGGTGGAGGCGATGAGCTGGGAGGCGGCCGGTCAGATCCTTGAGAAAAACGGACTGACGCCGATCACTGTCAAGGAACAGCAAGAGACATCGGTTTTCGTCAAGAGCTTCCAGAAGGTTTTTGAAGGCGTGAGCCAGAAAGAATTAATGGTATTTTTTCGTCAGCTGTCTACATTGATCGAGGCACGCGTGCCTATCGTCTCATCGCTCCATACCATCGGAGAACAGGTAGAGAACCGCTACCTGCAGATCATCATCAAGGAAATGAGTGACGATGTCGAGGACGGGATGCCGTTTTCGGAAGCGCTGGAAAAACATCCCGATGTATTTTCGTCTTTGA
>JAHFOM010000015.1:17756-18290 GCA_023261685.1 Candidatus Moraniibacteriota bacterium
TGCAGAAGTCTATCAATTTCGTGGCGCAGAGTATCGAGAAAAATTACGAGCTGACCTCAAAGATTAGAGGCGCGCTCTACTATCCGGCATTCGTGCTCTCTGTCGCCTTTGTCGTCGGGTTTCTGGTGGTGACATTCATCCTGCCGAAAATCACCGCACTCATCAAAGACCTCAACGTGCCTATCCCCTGGTATACCTCCGCACTCATCTGGATCGGAGACTTTATGAATGCCTACTGGTGGGCAGTGGCTCTGGTGATTATCGCCGCCATCGGAGGGTTGGTCTATTATATCCGCACCGAAGCGGGCCGGCGTGAATGGGAAATTATTTTGCTGAAGATTCCGGTTATAGGCACGCTGGCGCGCAATATCTTTATCACACGTTTTGCCGACAACTTGAGCGCTCTCCTGAATAGCGGTATTCCGGTGGTGCATGCGTTGGTGATTGTCAGTGACGTGATCGGTAATGATGTTTTCAAAGGCATCGTTCTCAAAGCAGCCGAAGAAGTGAAGGCTGGAAACGTGATGAGTACGG
>JAHFOM010000016.1 GCA_023261685.1 Candidatus Moraniibacteriota bacterium
ATTGAGGAAAAGGTGCCAACCGCATCAGTTGAGGCGCCGGAGACTGCGGCTGCGAACACCGCCTCGGCCCAAGGCCGATCCGCCTCGGGCGGAAAAAAGTCGAAGCGTCAAGTCCTGAAAGGGCGTGCCAGTATTCAGTGCACCTACAACAATACCATCATTTCTATCGCTGATTTGAATGGTGCCGTACTTGGTTGGTCAAGCTCTGGACACCTGAATTTCAAGGGGGCCAAGAAATCAACGCCTTACGCTGCGACACAGGTCGTGGCGGACGTGACTGAAAAAGTCAAGAAATATGGCATTCAAGAATTGGAGGTATTCGTCAAAGGAGTGGGAAGCGGTCGCGAGGCATCTATCCGCGCACTGTCCAATAATGGCTTCAATCTGACGGTTATCAAAGATATTACCCCGATTCCCCATAATGGCTGTCGCCCACGTCGCCCACGTCGCATCTAACCTAACCTCTCGAATTACTATGCCAAACAACATCGATTCCAAATGCAAGCTCTGTCGGCGTGCCGGCGAAAAACTCTTTCTCAAAGGAGATCGTTGTTTGTCACCGAAATGCGCGATGGTTCGCCGCCCGTATGCTCCCGGTATTCATGGTCATACTCCATCCCGTGGAGGGAGTGAATTCGGTCGTCAATTAGCGATGAAGCAGAAAATCAAACGTCTGTATGGTGTGATGGAACGTCAGTTTCGCAATCATTTTGAAGAAGCGAATAAGGGATCCGGCGTGACTGGTGATCGACTGATTTCCCGTTTGGAACGCCGTCTTGATAATGTGGTGTACCGTCTCGGGTTTGCGGTTTCCCGGGCTCAGGCAAAACAGTTGGTCAGTCACAAGATGTTCGAGGTCAATGGCAAGCGCGTCAATATTCCTTCTTTTGAAGTACGGACCGGCGATGTCATTGTTCTCAAGCAGAATAAGAAAGAAAAGCAGTTCTTCAAAGATCAGCTGGAAATTTTGAAAAACAAGAAAGATGTTCCTCATTGGCTCGCATTGGATGTCGACAAGCTGACGGGCACGATGCTCGCTCTGCCGAGTCGCGATGATATCGGCGTGCGGGTTGATGTCCAGATGGTCGTCGAATACTATTCGAAGTAAGACTTTCAGTTTTGGCACAATATATAATTTATTTAATACCATAATAACGCTTCCGGTGAACGGTCATTTCCCAACAGGTCCGACAGTTCATTCGAAGCCACAGAAGCGGTATGCAGATCATTACTTCACCACAAAAGCCGAAATACACGGCTATCGGAGAGAATCACGGCAAGTTTGAGATTCTCGGTTGTTATCCGGGTTATGGTACGACGCTTGGCAACGCGCTTCGCCGGGTACTCTTGTCTTCTTTGGATGGCGCTGCCGCCAAGTCCGTCAAGATACACGGGGTTACTCATGAATTCTCCACCATTACCGGCGTAATGGAAGACGTCGTGCAGATTATTCTCAATATGAAGCAAGTGCGTTTTAAGCTGCACGGTGACGAGGCGGTCAAAGTGACGGTTAAGAGCAAGGGCGAGGGCGTTGTGACCGCAGGAGATATCAAGGCTCCATCGAGCGTGGAAATCGTCAACCCTGATCAGGTGATCGCTACAGTGACGGACAAGAAGACGGTATTTGAAATGGAGATAGAGATTGACAAGGGTATCGGTTACGTTCCGGTAGAGGTGCGCGAGCGCGAAGAGCGTGAAGAGCGCGAGATAGGGAATATCGCTATCGATGCTATTTATACGCCGGTCAAGCGCGTGAACTACGAAATAGAAAATATGCGCGTCGGTAAGCGGACCGATTATGACAAAGTGACTTTGGAAATCGTTACGGATGGCAGTATTGATCCGGCGCAGGCGTTTGAGAAAAGTGTCGGCATTCTCGTGTCCCAATTTTCTTCCCTGATTGATATGGAAGGCAAGCCGGCTGAAATGAAAGAAGGAGAAGAAGCTCTCTCTGCCGATGGGGAAGAAAAAAAGCCGGCGAAGAAAGCTGCGAAGAAAAAAGCCATCAAATCAGCAGAAAAAGAATAATACTCCCGAACAAGAGAATGTATGAAGCATAGACACTCAGGTCGCGTTTTGAGTCGCGGCCGCAATCAAAGGAGAGCGCTGATCAAGACCCTACTGGGGAGTCTGATTCTGTATGAGCGGATTACGACAACGGAAGCCAAAGCCAAAGAAATCAAGAATTTTATCGATCAGGTCGTGAATAAAGCCAAGGTCGGGAGAAATGATGCCGCGCGCCGTGTCGCTATTATCCGTGAGTTGCAAGGTATGCTTCCGGAGATGGCGAGCAAAAAGCTTCTTGGCGATTTCGGGGCCCGTTTTGAGGGACGCACTGGTGGCTATATCCGCGTTGTGAAACTTGTTCCACGGAAGAGCGACTCTGCCCGGATGGCTATTATTGAATTTGTATAAATATATGGCGAAAAAGAAAGCGACAATGATTGATCGGCAGTACCATCTCTTCGATGCCAAGGGCAGGGTATTGGGACGTTTGGCGACCGAAGTCGCTCGCATCCTTATGGGTAAGCACAAAGTCACGTATGCCCCGCATATCGACGGTGGGGATTTCATCGTGATTACCAATGCGGACGAAATAGCGGTTACTGGCAACAAGCTTGACCAGAAGATATATCATCGTTTTAGCGGATATCCCGGCGGCATCCACTCTCTTTCTCTCAAAGACCAGATGCAGAAGGATTCTCGCAAGGTATTGTATCAGGCGGTATACAATATGCTGCCGAAAAATTCTTTGCGCAACCGGATGCTCAAGCGTCTTTTGATCAATAAGGATGGCGATCATAAACAGAAGGTCATTCATGTTACCCATCAATAAGAGCTTCTTAGCTGGTAGCTCGTAGCTTGTAGGGAAACCGAAAAGCAAGAGGGATCCACTAAAAAGCTAATCAGCTAAAAAGCTACAAGCTAAAGAATATGGCTATCAAGAAAACAATCAAACCGGAAAAAACAGTTGAGAAAAAGGCTGTTGCTGACAAGAAAGCCGCACCCAAGAAGACGGTGAAGAAGGTGGCAGCTGCACCTGCGCCTGTTATTTCCGCGGTGACGGAACGCTATGTGTACGCTGTGGGTCGTCGCAAGACGGCTGTCGCACAGGTACGCCTGTACCCGAGCAAAGATGCCACCCCGGCTGTCGTCAACAAGCGTCCGATTCGTGAATACTTCGGAACGGAGGCATTGGAAGTCGTCGCACTGGCGCCTCTCTCCGCTTCCGGTCTGTCAGAAGCCTTTATGGTATCGGTCGTGGTGCGCGGTGGAGGACTGCACGGTCAGGCTGGTGCCATCAGACTCGGAGTCGCTCGCTGTCTCATCAAGCATGATCCGCTCTTGCGCGCGACGCTCAAGGCGCTCGGATTTCTTACTCGCGATCCGCGTATGGTAGAGCGCAAGAAGCCGGGTCTCAAAAAAGCCCGCCGTTCCCCACAATGGGCAAAACGCTAGTTTTTGCACACTGGGGAGGGAAAGGGGTCGGGAAAATGGGAGTTGTCCCGTTGCGGAGAGCAGTGAGTCCGCGAGCGTTGAGAACCGAGGGGTTCTCAAGGAGCAAAGCGACCACAGTGGGCCAAGCGTTAGAAGAGAGAATAAGGAATTATGAATCAAGAATTATGAATCCGCCCTTTGCAGGGCGGTTTTTTAGATATTTTTTTGACAAAAGAATTCGGATTGGATAGTATATGACTGTAGTTAATCTATGATTCACTTAGTATGAACTTTGAAAAACCGCAGTCACCAGATGTGGAAACTACTGTTGAAACGCCCCCTACTAGTTTGAGTAATCAAGTGCATACTGAGGTTATTGAAGATATTGATGAAGAGAGAATTCAACAAGAAAAGACTGACAACGAGGAAGCTGATCGTTTACTTCGGAAGATTAAGGGAGATGCCCTGTTAAAAGAGCTGGACAAAAAAGAGGAGGCAGAGGAAGCTGATCGGTTATCTCGGAAGATTCGGAGAGGTGAACTCTCAAAAGTGTCGGATGAAATACCAGCGGATTTGGAAGCGTTTCAGAAAGCCATGGAAAAGACTCATCCAGAGACAGAGACACCTCTAAAAAGTGAAATAGAGGTCGCTCAAGAATATATATCAAGTGTTATAGGTATCAATCCCAATACTTTCTCTCAATATGCTGTTAACTATTATTTAGAGCAAGATGCCGAGAAAACAAAAGTAAACAGCGGAAAAATTATCAAGCTTGGCTTTATGGGGGTTGGTGGCAGTGCTGGTGGGACAGTAATTGGTACTGGGGCCGCTCTGATGAGTGGTGCTTCTGCCGCAGAGGTTGCTTCGATAGCTGCACTCGGTCTTGGCGTAGGTGGTGTCATTCTACTTGCTACGGCTTTAGGATGGGGAGGATATAAATTATACAAAGCTAACCAGCTGAAAAAGATTGAGAGGGCACGTTCCGTGCTGGTTTAAACGGAAACCGTGAATCATAAAACCGCCCTTTGCAGGGCGGCTTTTTCTTTTGTTCAATCAAGGTGTTCCTAAAATCCGAAGATGTTATTCTGGGGGTTGGGGAATTCGATCGTGTGTGCCGTGCCGTCTTCTAAGATGAAGTAGATCTGATTGTTTTCAAAACGGGAGAGGGCTTGGACGATGGGGGAGGGAAATAGGACGACCTCCGTGATGTTCCGCCGATCGCGGTTGTCGAGCTCGACGATTTTGGCACTGCCATTTGTGGTGAAGAGGATATGTTCGTAGTCTTTGGTCCACTGGATGTTTTTGATGGAGCTGGAAAAACGGGCGACTTGCAGGACGGTATTTTTTTCTCGGATCGGCTGGGCTTCCCACGGAAGCGCGAAGTACACGCTCATTTCATTCTCGCTGAAAAAGAGCAGTTTCTTACCATCATTGGAAAATTGTACGCCCTTAATGCCATTTTCGGCGAGGGATTTGAAGATGATTTCAGAAAGAGAGAGCTTGTTGTAGATGAGGAGTTTACCTCTCGTCTGTTCTCTGATGGCGATGCGGCTATCATCATACACGACGATCGAGTAGGTATCATCGCTGGCGATGTCGATAGCGGTGGTGGTGATCTGAACGGGTTCGGCATCAGTTCGGTCGGCCGGGACACGATAGATGATACCGTTGTCATCGCTCAAGTAATAAAGATTGCTGCCGGAGATATCATAGGCCCTGACATTTTCTTTGACGAAGACAGGCGGTTCGAGGAGCGCCTCGGTATTGGCGCGGTAGAGCGTGGAACCTCGGAGATAAAAGAGGAAATTACGCGTGGTGGAGTCCCAGCGGGGATTGAAGAGAGAACGGTCCTTAGGCGTGGGAGCCTGCAGTTCAGCGAGGGCTTTGTTTTCCACGTTGACGATAGAGTATGAGCGTCCCTCAGGTCGCTCGAGGGGAATGATGAGTTTGGTGTTGTTCGGAGACCATTCGATATTCTCGCCATCTTGCGCGAGCGTCGCTTGAGGGAGAGAAAAGACCTCTGTCTGAGTGCCCGTACTTATATCCAGCGTATCAACGATCATATCACCGGTGTCATTTCTCTTGGCAACGGCGAAAAGATTTTCATCCGGAGCGGGAAATATTTTGAGAGCCGAGCTTGTATCGGGGATTGCTTCGGGGGAGGGGTCGATTTTTGTGAGGAGTACGTTCCAGAATTCCGTTGAAAAACCACTCTGGACGAGGGCTTTTTTGGACCATGGAGAGTAGCCGGGGGCAGATACCTCGATAAAATGTTCTCCTGGCGTCAATCCGGAAATAAGGATGGAATTGTTGAGGATCCCGAGGTTCTGTTCGGGAATCAGCTCGTTGTCAACTTTGATGGCGACGGTCTCGGGATTGGATTTGATCGATATGGAGCCCGTGTAGATGAATATGCCCCGATCGAAATTGAAGCGGTAGCCAAACGCATAAAAAACCACCAAAGAGGAGATGGTGAAAAAAGTCGCTACGAACGCGTAGAACAAGAGAGGGCGGATACGCTGCATACGGCGATATTTTAGTTGCTTGTATCAATATTCTCTCAGTATACCTCAAAAAGCTGGTTTTGACAGTAAGAGAGGAGGGGTGTAGACTGGCGGTGTCCGACCGCTTTAGGAGGGGAATGTTCGAAGAGTATCTCTATTCAGCAAAGCACTGTATGTCTCAGTTTACCAGTTTCTTCAGCACTTTCGATCTTCCGAAAAATATCGCCGGAGATCTTTCACTTCTCCTCTTGTTTATCGGGATGAGTCTTGTTTTCGGCTTTATATTCGGCCGGTGGAAGCTTATCAATATCCTCATCAATGTCTACATCACACTGGCTTTCGTGGGGGTGTTGCCCGAGAGTCTTTTCGAAGCCTCTCCCTATATCAAAGCCGGAGCTTTTGTCGTCTTGCTCGTCATCTTGACCGCTATCGACAAGCGCCTGTTCGATCTGCATATTTCGAATGCCGGAAGCGATTTTTTTTGGCGCCTATTTGTCACGAGTCTTTTGGTAACGGGAATGATCGTCAGCGCCATTCTCTCATTCTTGCCAAAGGCGATAGCGCTCGGGTTTATCTCAGCTACGGCGTATGGCTATTTCGCTTCTCCCGGAGCATTAGTATTTTGGATGGCGACGCCGCTCATTTCGTTGCTATTCATCAACAATCGTTTGAAATAGAAAGAAATATGCCTGAATTCTGCAAGCACTCAGGAATAGTTTCTGTGTTTCTTGCTGACATCTTGGTTCAGCCGCCAAAAGAATTTTTTGGTGGGTGAACCATTGCTTATCAGAATGGAATGTAAGTGGGTAAGTGTGGGGGATTGACAAAAAAGTGCTTCTGCGCTATACTGGAAACGTGTATAGGCACAGGAAACAGAGTCGAGTTTTCGTAGTATTAAACAATCGTAATAGAATCGTATGAACGGAACTATCAAAACCCTGACGGATCGTGGATTCGGATTCATCTCTCGCGATGGCGAAGAGAAGGACCTTTTCTTCCACTCCAAGGAATTGAATGGCGTTACATTTGACGAATTGAAAGTTGGCGACCAAGTCACTTTCGAAGTCGTGAATGGCGAAAAAGGACCTGCAGCTGTAGGTGTTTCTCGCGCGTAATCCCATTCTCACTCTCAGCTTTCGTTGAGAGTGAATCAGTGAGCACCCCGTAAGGGGTGCTTTTTGATATGGTGCGACGAAAATTTTTCGAATGACCGCGATTGATAGGGGTGTTAAAGCAGTGTATACTGAAGAGGTTTGAAGCACTTTTAGAAAGTGATAAAAAGTATTTTTACGCTTTGAGCGCGCAATAGTAATGCTAAATATGAAATATCTCTTGGCAGGAATACTGGTTGCGGTGGCAGGACTGGGACTTTTGTTTCTCGGTGTTTTTGGGAATCGCGAAGGAGCCTCTCCTCGAGTGGAAAATGGCTTCAAAGAAACTGAAGCTTTCTCACGAGATGTGGACGACCTGCCGGAGGCTCAACCGACAGAGATGGTCGCGCTCAAGGATGGCGATACGTACGAAATGGAAATGAGCGCAGTCAAGAAAAAAGTCGGCAGCCAATGGGTGCGGATGCTCGCGTACAATGAATCGATACCCGGTCCGACGCTCAGTATTACAGAAGGAGCACAAGTAACGATACGTATCAAAAATAATTTGGATATTCAGACAACGCTTCATTCGCACGGCGTGCGGATGGACAATGGATTTGATGGCGTGCCTGATATGACACAGGCGCCAATCGCGCCGGGCGAGACGTTCGCCTATCAATTGAAATTTCCTGATGCCGGCGTGTATTGGTATCACCCGCACGTGCGGACGGACTATACGATTGAATCCGGTCTGTATGGAAATTATATCGTAACGCCTACGGACGCGAATTACTGGGCGCCTGCCAACCGGGAAGTTACCTTGATGCTAGACGACGTTGCATTGGATGACTATGGACTGTTGCCGTTTCAAAAACAGATCGATCACGTATTGATGGGGCGGTTCGGCGATACGATGCTGGTGAACGGAGGAACCGATTATACGCTGACAGCCAAACAGGGAGAAGTCGTGCGGTTGTATCTGACGAATGCCGCCAATACCCGGGTGTTCAATGTTATGTTGCCGAATGTCAAGATGAAATTGGTCGGCGCGGATGTGGGAAAATACGAGCGGGAAGAATGGGTAGAGGAAGTGCTGCTCGGGCCGGGAGAACGGCGCGTGGTGGAGGTGCTCTTTGAAAAACCAGGGATGTATCAGGTACTGCATAAGACTCCGGGGAAGCAGTATGTTTTGGGTACGGTATCAGTGACATCAGAAATGGCCGATCTTCTGCTGGCGGGAACATTTTCATCAGTACGCACCAACGAGGCCGTGATGACGGACGCGGAGATACTGAAGCGATTCATTGATGCGCCGGTTGCCAAGAGTCTGCGTCTGACGCTTGATATGAATGGGAGAATGCAACATATGATGCGTCAGGGCGGGATGATGGGCGGGGGGCATATGATGAGTGATGGGACGATGATGTCGGGTGATGCGATGGGCGGGATGATGGGTCAAGGTGATGATGGCGACGCGATAGAGTGGGAAGATACGATGTCAGCGATGAATCAGGTGTCTACTCCGGAGATGGTGCAGTGGAAACTCGAAGATACCGTCACCAAAAAAACCAATATGGACGTCAATGACTGGACGTTCAAGAAGGGGGATCATATAAAAATCCGTATTTTCAACGATCCGCAATCAATGCATCCGATGCAGCATCCGATTCATTTTCACGGGCAACGATTCATGGTGCTCGCTGTCAATGGTGCACGGAACAATAATCCGGTATGGCAGGACACGACGCTTATTCCCAAGGGTGATACGGTAGATATTCTTCTTGAGGCTTCTAATCCTGGGAAGTGGATGGCGCACTGCCATATTGTGGAACACGCGGAAGGCGGAATGATGATGCCATTTATCGTGGAGTAAGCTGCTCCATTTCATAATGCGAAAAAATATGGAAAAAATAACACTGAACATTAAGGGAATGCACTGTCGGTCGTGCGAGCTGGTGACGGAAGAAGAATTGCGCGCAGTATCGGGTGTCAAAGATGCCAAGACGAATTTTCGTTCCGGTACGGCGGAAGTGTTTTATGAGGGAGCGAAGCCGGACGCGTTCAGTTTGGAAAAAGCCGTGCAGAAGGCGGGCTATACTTTTGGTGAGAGTAAGCGTCAATGGGTGATCTCTGATATGGAGGGTTGGGTAGAATTGTTGTTCGCCATCGGTATCGTGGCGGTATTGTTCTTTTTCGCGCAGGCATTCGGCTTGTTCACACTCTCACTCGGATCAGTACAGAGGCTTGAGAGTCTGTCTTTTGTACTTCTTTTGGGTATGGTGGCGGGATTTTCTACCTGTATGGCGATGATCGGCGGACTGGTATTGGCGGTCGCGGCGCGCTTCAGCGAACGGCATCCGGAAGCGACTGTGCGTCAGAAATTTCTACCGAATGTGTATTTCAATATCGGGCGAGTCGGAGGATTTGCGGTGTTTGGAGGACTGCTCGGGTGGTTCGGATCGACACTGCAACTGTCATCGTTTGCGGTAGGCGTGATGACGGTTTTGGTCGGAGGAGTGATGTTGCTCATCGGAGCGCAGTTGTTGGAGCTCTTTCCGCGTCTCTCCGCGTGGAAACTGATGTTGCCTAAAAGTATCGCGCGCGTTCTCGGTATTCAGACACACACGAAAAAAGAATACAGCCATTCTCGGGCGATTGTTATCGGAATGCTGACGTTTTTTCTGCCGTGCGGATTTACGCAGGCGGTACAGTTGTATGTCGTGACTGCCGGGAGTCCGTTCATCGGAGCTTTGACGATGGGAGTGTTTGCTCTCGGTACGGTTCCGGGACTGCTCAGTATCGGCGGTATCGCCTCGGCCGTTCAAGGATCGGCACGCGGATTTTTCTTCAAAACAGCCGGTGTCGTCGTTATCGCGCTTGGTGTGCTCAATTTTCAGAATGGTGCGACGTTGGTCAGGCTCGGTGCGCAATCGTCAATCAAGAATGGCACGGTTTTGACCGGCGAGATAGTGGGTGATGCGCAGGTAGTCCGCATCACGCAAACGGCGAACGGCTATTCTCCGAATGAGCTGACCGTCAAAAAAGGCCGGCCGGTGAAGCTCATCATTGATTCTCAAGACTCCTATACCTGCGCGTCGAGTTTCAATATGCCGAAAATAGGGATTCAAGAAACACTCAGTCCCGGGGAAAATGTGTTTACCTTCGTGCCGGAAACATCGGGACCAATACCGTTCAGTTGCAGTATGGGGATGTTTCGCGGAACGATGAATGTTGTTGAATAATTATTGATGCAATACTATGGAAACCAAAACAGCCGGTAGTGAAGCGACGCGAGTGCAGCTTTCTATCGGTGGGATGCACTGCGCGTCGTGCGCCAATATCATTGACCGTGCGTTGAAGAAAGTGCCGGGAGTCCGGCAGTCTAACGTGAATTTCGGGACGGAAAAAGCGACGGTGAGTTTTGATGGAACGACGAATATTGACGCGCTGCAAACAGTGATCAGGGAAGCCGGGTACACGGCGGACGTGGTGGATGCGGCAGATACCGAATATGAAACCAAAAAACGTGCCCGTGTCGAGCGAGAGTGGCGCCAGAAATTTTTGTGGGGGCTGGCATTGTCGCTCCCGATGTTTTATTTTATGCTGTTTGACTTTTTTCACGTGTTCGGTCGGACAGCTCTTTTGCCGTATGTCGGTCTGACTTCTTTGTTGTTGACTCTTCCGGTGCAGCTGTGGATCGGTAAGGGTTTTTATCACGGGATGTGGTCGTCGCTCAAGATGCGGATGTTCAATATGGACAGTCTGATCGCTATCGGGACGACGACGGCTTTCGTATACAGTACGGTGAATTATTTTCTGTATGCGATACAGAACGCCTCGCTCATCGGCCTCCGCGGAGAAAAAATTCCGGAACTGTATTTTGAGACGGCGGCGTTTTTGATCACTTTCGTCATTTTTGGCAAGTGGCTGGAGGCGCGCACTAAGGGCAAGACATCGGATGCTATCCGTGCTTTGATGCAGCTCACGGCGAAAACTGCGCGCGTAGTGAGAAACGGCACGACCAAGGATATTCCGGTGGAAGAGGTTGTGCACGGTGATGTGGTAGTCGTGCGTCCGGGGGAGCGGATACCGGTGGACGGCGTGGTGCGGACAGGGCGCTCCGCGGTGGATGAGTCGATGATCACGGGAGAAAGTATGCCGGTGGAAAAAAATATCGGCGCGATGGTAATCGGCGGGACGGTCAACAAAGTGGGAAGTTTCGAATTCGAGGCGACGCGCGTGGGCAACGAAACGACACTGGCCAACATCGTGCGTCTGATAGAGGAAGCACAGGGGTCGAAAGCGCCGATTCAGGATTTTGCCGATCGCATCGCGGGCTGGTTCGTGCCGGCGGTCATCGGTATCGCGTTCCTGACGTTTGTTACGTGGTATTTTTTCCTGGGCGCATCATTTGCCTTTGCGGTGATGACCTTTACGGCGGTGATCGTTATCGCGTGTCCGTGCGCGCTCGGGTTGGCAACACCGACGGCTTTGATGGTCGGGACAGGAAGAGGTGCCCAAAACGGCATCTTGATCAAAGGCGGCGGACCACTGGAAGCGACACGGGCTATCACCGCCATCGTGTTTGACAAGACCGGCACGCTGACCAAAGGAAAACCGGAAGTGACAGATATCTTGTCATTCGGTGCGCGATCAGAAAATGACGTTGTCACCGTCACCGCTTCGCTGGAGCGGCAATCGGAACATCCATTGGCGGAAGCGATTTATGCGTTTGCCGAAAAAAAAGGTTTGGCACCGCAGGCTGTCACTAATTTTCAGGCACTCTCCGGCAAAGGCGTGATCGGCGTGATAGACGGGAGGACATACGCTTTTGGCAATCGGATGCTGGTCGCGGAACAAGGTATCGCACTTGTGTCGGATGTTGAGCAAACGGTGATGGATTGGGAATCAGCCGGGAAAACCGTGATGTATCTGATGGATGGAACAGTAGTACTCGGTGTCATCGCGGTCGCCGATACGGTCAAGGAGACTTCCAAAGAAGCGATACGGCAACTCAAAAAAATCGGACTGGAAGTGTGGATGGTAACCGGTGACAATGAGCGCACGGCTCAGGCGATTGCGGGAGCGGTCGGTATCGACAATGTGATGGCGGGCGTCTTGCCGGAACACAAAGCAGAGAAGATCAAGGAACTGCAGTCACAGGGAAAAAAAGTGGCGATGGTCGGAGATGGCATCAATGACGCACCAGCCTTGGCACAGGCCGATCTCGGGATCGCGATGGGCGCAGGAACGGACGTGGCGATGGAGACGGGTGGGATTGTTTTGATAAAAAACGATCTGCGCGATGTGGCGACGGCTTTCGAGCTCTCGCGGGAAACGATGAGCAAGATCAAACAGAATCTGTTTTTCGCACTCCTCTACAATGTGATGGGCATCCCGATTGCGGCACGAGTGTTCATCGGTTTCGGTATCGTGCTGAAACCGGAATTAGCAGGACTGGCGATGGCGCTCTCATCAGTGTCGGTGGTGGCCAATTCTCTGTTGCTCCGTTTTTTTCGTCCGGGGAAACGCAATTGGCTGTCACTCATAGCGCCGTTTGTGATGGTGCTGGCATTCTCCCTCCTGTTTTTTGAATTTGCCAGACTCAGCAGTACCCAGTCTATGGGGATGTAGATTGAAACTTGGAGATCGAACCTCCAAGTTGTCATTTGGAAGCCTTGCTTCCAAATTCTCTGCGTGATGGAGTGGTGGAGGACGTCGAGACGAGAAAATGCTACACTTATAATAAATAATTCATAATTTACCCGGTGAAATTGTGCAGTACTGACAGGGTCAGATTTCATGGGGTGAAAAAATATATGGAAACGACGAAGTATGGTTTTGGGAAGGCGGTAGCACTTTCATTTGCGGATGCAGTCACGCGCGTGAAAGAAACGCTCGCGCTGGAGGGATTCGGTCAATTGACGGAAATAGACGTGCAGGCGAAACTCAAGGAAAAGATCGGCGTGGAGATGGAGCCGTATGTGATTCTCGGGATGTGCAATCCGAAACTGGCGCATCAGGCACTCTTAATCGAAACCGAAATCGGACTGCTCTTGCCGTGCAATGTCATCGTGTATGAGAAGGACGGTGTCGTACGTATCGCCGCGCAGAAACCAAGCTTGATGTCGGAGGTCGTCGGCAAGTCAGAGCTCGAAACGATTGTAGACGAAGCGGAGCAGCATCTCCGGAAAGCGCTAGAATCCATTGTATAAAAGTAATGATGTATGACTATGAGACTACAGAATAAAATTGCCATTATCACCGGAGCCGGTTCGGGCATCGGTCGTGGTATCGCTCTATCTTTTGTCAAAGAAGGAGCCATGGTCGTCGTGGCTGATTGGTCGGAAGAGGGTGCTCAAGAAACGGTGAAGCTGATTACCGAGGAAGGCGGAGAAGCTGTTTTTGTGAAAACCGACGTGAGTAAAAAGGCGGATATTCGGCAGATGGTAAGAACTTGTTTGGACCGTTTTGGCCGAGTGGATATCTTGGTCAATAATGCCGGAGTATACAAATCCGGCAGTCTGCACGAAATATCGGAAGAAGATTGGGACGCGGTGCTAGACATCAATCTCAAGAGTGTGTTCTTGGGTTCCGCCACAGTGATTCCTGAAATGTTGAAACTGGGTAAGGGAAAAATTATCAGCATCGCTTCCATTGCCGGCTTGGTCGGTTTTGATAAGGGAGGTCCTTACTGCGCTTCTAAAGGCGGAATAATCGCCTTGACTCGGGAAATGGCTTTGGAATATGCCCCGCAAAAAATCAATGTTAACTGCATCGCTCCCGGAGTGATCAGGACGGCGATGACCAAAGATATGCTGGCTGATCCGACCACGCAGCAATTCTTAACAAGTTCAGCTCCGTATCCTCGCGTCGGTGTTCCGGAAGATATCGCCATGGCCGCAGTGTATCTCGCTGCTGATGAATCAGATTTTGTCAATGGCGAAGTTTTAGTCGTTGATGGCGGATGGGTGGCTAAATGATATGAGTACTGAATAAACTATTATGATGGGAAATTATTTTGGAGACGGCTATGGATTTATGGGAGGATTCGGCTTCTTCTTTATGATCCTGTTCTGGGGGTTGGTCATCTGGGCGATTATCGCGCTGGTGCAATCGGTGTCCAAAAATAATAATCAGAATAATAATCAATTTGCCACCGGGCCATCGGGCGTACAGAGTGACACGGCGCAAGAGATACTCCGTAAACGCTATGCCAAAGGTGAAATCACCAAAGCGGAGTTCGACCAGATGAAGAAAGATCTGACCGTCTAATGAGTGATGCTGTCATGATATGAATAGAAGGGCGGGCATAGTGTTTGGTGCAGTAGCACTGGGGCTGATAGGCGCCGCGGGTTTTTGGGTGTTTGAGAGAGTATTACCAACGGAGGTCGGGTGCACGATGGAAGCGAAGCTCTGTCCGGACGGATCAGTGGTGGGACGGGGCGGGCCGCGGTGCGAATTTGCACTATGTCCTGATGGGGGAGTATCAGAGAATGACGGTGTTGCAAGTGAGGATAGAGTTCCAGAAGAAACAGAGCGTGAAGATGCTTCGCAAACAATCCAAGAGAACGAGGGAGAAAGTACGACATCAGAACAAGCAAAAACCACAAAGAGCAGTCTGATATCCGATGTACCGTTTACCGTACAGGCACCGTTCGGCGAGTGGAGCGATCCGGTGTTTCAGAACGGCTGCGAGGAAGCATCGCTCGTGATGATACGGCACTGGCTTTCCGGTAAACCATTGACGCAAGAAATCGCCAAGCAGGAAATGCTCGCGCTCGTGCGTTTTGAAGACCAGTGGCTCGGTCATTCGGTGGATACGTCCGCTACGGATACCCTGAAACTGTTTCAGGATTATTATGGAGTGACTGCTGGTGAGGTGCGGATGGATATCAAGTCGGTGGATATACGAACAGCTCTGGCTGATGGAGCGGTAGTGATCGTACCGGCGGATGGCAGGAAGCTGCAGAATCCGCATTTCCGTCAGCCGGGACCGGAACGGCATATGCTCGTCATCATAGGGTATGATGTCTCAGTAAAGCAGTTCATCACCAATGATCCCGGAACGCGATATGGTGAGGAGTACCGCTATTCTGAAGATGTCTTGTTCGATGCGATCGACGATTACCCGACCGGCAAACACCTGCCAATACAGATACATCGCAAAGCGATGATAGTTATGCAAAAACTGTGATATACTGAAACCAAGTAACAGGATGCCTTATGGGACTCTTTTTTCCATCATCAGCCAAAAAGCCGGACTCTTCAGGCAGTGCCGAGAGCGGAGAGGGGCACAAGTCGTCTCTGCATAAGTATGACCACAACAGCCGTGGGAAAATTATGCAAAAAGAGATGCCCCTTATTCATCGGAGGCTTGTAAATAGACTGGGCCGCGCCAAAGCTGAACGAGTGATGGAGCAATTGGAAGCCAATATGGATACCGACGGCTCACTCGGTGCGAAGAATGTCAGCTCGAAAGAAATCGATACATTGATGCACACGCTGGAAAAAAGCGATTACAGCAATCTGGATATGAGTGATCTCAATAAGGCCCGGGAGATTTTGGAGGCGTACGAGTAACGATAATTTTTCTTTCCGTTGATGTTATGGCGCTGCATTTGCCTTTTGATTCCAGTCGAGATGTTTCGTCGGGGTTGGCGCTTCTTTTTGTCGTCATTTTGAGTGCGGTGGTGGGCTGGATGACAGTCAGTGCCAGCGCGGGAATTATCCGGTATGCCCAAGACTTGCCCAAGACCTCTTTGGATAAACCATCTTTACCCATCGGTACTCGTAGTGGTCGTTAGCGTATGCGAGAGAGTATTTCTGTGGGGCAGGGGAGAGTGTGTACGATACGCAAAAGCAAACGGGCACGACGGCTGCGTCTGACGCTTCACCGCGATGGGAGTCTTTTTTTGACGTTGCCACGTTTTGTGTCCTACACGCGCGGACGAGCTTTTCTGGCGAGTAAAGCTGAGTGGATTGAAGAAAAAATGACGGCGCTGGCACTGCGACCGGATATGTTTTTGCTTCGCGGAGGAAAGAAAGAGTATGAAGCATCCCGTGATCTAGCACGGAAACTGATCGAAGAACGTCTCGCGTATTTTCAACCGTTGTACGGCGTCTCGTGGAAAAGAGTCAGTATCCGCAATCAAAAAACCCGTTTCGGGAGTTGTTCTCAGGGCGGCGCGCTGTCGTTCAATTATCGTCTGTTGTTTCTTCCTCCGCATCTCTGTGATTATGTCATCGTGCACGAGCTCTGCCATTTGATTGAATTTAACCACTCCAAGAAATTCTGGGCATTGGTGGCACGGACTTTTCCAGACTTCCGCACCCTGCGCCGCGAGTTGAGATTGTTGTGAATAGCGGGTTATCTTGTATTGCACCGTGGAGGGAATGTTGCGGTCGGCTTACATCCTCATCTGAAGTGCACTGTTACTCATCTTGGTTCAGCCGCCAAAAGTAATTTTTTGTCTCCATTTCACCACTCATCAGGACCTCTCGGTTACCGGAAACATCAGCCCCCAATCAACGGCGGAAAAGCTCATTTTTCCGAACCGAGAGACCTTCTTCACACAGTGTGAAACGAGAGCCAAAAAATTCTTTTGGCGGATGAACTCTTGCACTTACTTGTTGAACCTAGGGCGGGTAAACTTGACACCTTATCTTTTATCTGCTTTAATGGATATCTTACTCAAGAGTCGGCAGATTGCCTGACTCTGCATCCTTTGGGAGTCTTAGCTCTTCGAGGGAAGAGATAAGACTAATTCAGTAACATTTACAATAATGTTCAGTAGAAACCCAAGAGGAAGATCCTCTTCACGTCCTTCCGTTAATCGTGCCGGCAGACCGACGTCACGTGGGAGACGGAGAGCTCCGCAAGCGCGCGCACTTGACCTGACGCAGTTCGTCAAGAAAGCCATTCAGACGACAGAAACCGAAGTCTTCAATCCAAAACACCGCTTCGCTGATTTTGAGATGCACAGTAAGTTGAAAGCCAATGTCGCTGCCGCCGGCTATGTCCACCCGACGCCGATTCAAGACGGGACGATCCCGCACATCTTGCACGGTCGCGATGTCATTGGCATTGCCAATACCGGTACCGGCAAGACTGCTGCTTTTTTGCTGCCGCTCATTCATAAGACGTTTAAGCACAAGACTGAGAAAGTCCTCATCATCGTGCCAACGCGCGAATTGGCGCTCCAGATCGAGGATGAGTTGCGCAAGTTCGCTACCGGTTCAGGACTCTGTTCCGCACTGTGCATCGGCGGGGCGCATATGGGCGATCAGTTGCGGAGCCTCTCTCGCAATCCGAGCTTCGTCATCGGTACGCCGGGGCGCCTCAAGGATCTCATCGAGCGCAAGAAGCTGCACATCGCGGAATTCAACAACATCGTGCTCGATGAAGTGGATCGGATGCTCGATATGGGATTCATCAACGATATCAAATACCTCGTGGCGCTGATGAAAACACCG
>JAHFOM010000058.1 GCA_023261685.1 Candidatus Moraniibacteriota bacterium
TTTTCTATCTTGCCATTGGTCCTCGGAGTATCAACGGGAGAGCGGGGATCGAGGATATTGTTTTTGCTCGAACTCGGCGTCTTGAAATTGAAAGAAAAAATGAGCGTCGGAAACAGGACGGAGAGGGCGGACACTCCGACAATCAAAATGACACTCGCATACAGCAGTACACGCAGTATCCGGTACCGGTTTTTCCAATAGGTCGGGATAGGAAGAATAGGTTCGGTGTAAGACATATATTCAGTATTGAGGGATTGAGCTTCTCGGTCGGTTAGTGTATTTGGAACAGGAGGTTGCGAGTTTCTCGGACAGTCTGTTCTGGGAGGTGAGGGAGAGAGTCATCTTCAAGGGAAAGGAATCCAAATTGTTCGAGAGAAAAAGTCACGGTTTTTTGGAATGTGAGACGCTCGCCGAATACGGAAACATAACGGGCCGTATCACCATCGGGAACGAGGAGGTAGGTATGTTCAAAAGGCGTCACATCGAGCGCTGCCAAATCAGCGGGATTGAAAAAGTAGACCATATTTTTTCCGAAGAGAAACTGCGCGGGTCCGGTGAGCATCGCAAAGCCATCCCCGGTGACATTGCGATCGACCAAAATCAGGTCTTTGTCAGAGAACTCAGAGCTGAAGACTTCTATTTGTTTGAGAAGTGTCCGGTTCTCGGCAAAAGGCAGTGCCATACTCCACGCCGGATACTGGAAGAGGAACAGTCCGAAAAATAAGAGACTCGCGAAGACGAGACGTTTGCCTTTCGGCTGGGGGAGAAGAATATCCCCACCCTCGTTTTTTTTGGGAGAAAAAATGAGCGCCACAGCGATAACTGCCGAAAAGAGCAGCGTAGGGAAGAGAGAAAAGAGGTAGCGACGCAGCATCCACGGGTGGTCGAGCGAGATATTGGGATCGAAGAGATAGATGAATGTCGGCAGGGCGAGGAGGGCGGGTAGGAGGAGTATATACTTTTTTTCTTTGATGGAAAGCAGTATTCCAAAGAGCCCGAGTATGAACAGTATAAGGAGGCCGTAGAGAAAAAAGATCTGCCCGAGCGTGAATGGACCGCTGGTGTTGGTGATGTCCCCGATGATGCTGTCGGCACCGAGCTGGTGGAGGAATTTGATGAGCGCCTTACCGATCATCTTGTAATAGGGGAGGTTGATGAAAAAATCACGGAGGAAAAAGAAAGCGAAAAGCAGACCGGGCAGGATGATGCTTTTCCACGGAGCGGTTTTCCAGAGTCGGTGCGCGGGTTGATTGAAACAGAGCACGACGAATGCGAGCGCGAGAAAAGCAAATCCTTCGATACGGGTAAAGGCCAAGAGTCCGGAAGCGAGCAGGATGCCCGCATAGGAAAGGATGTTTCCTTCGCGTAGGAAGAGAATGATATTCCAGACGAGGAAGGTGAAGAGGAATACGGCAAGGTTTTCAGAGAGCGTGATTTTAGCGAACCAGACCGGGAGAAAAGAGGTCATCGCGAGTATCAGTCCGGCAAAAGCGTAGTACGGGTGGACGACCGTCCTTATCAAGTTGTAAAAAACAAACAGAAAAAGAAAGAGGAGTATCACGTTTGCGACGGTCGGACCGGATACGCCGAAGAGGGCGACAAAGCTGGCGAGCCATGATGTGTAGCCGAGTGGGAATTGCGTAATGAGATACCCTTCCTTGGTGTAGGCGAAGCCGGGGAAATTGAGCGCGGTACCTTCGCCATATATTTGAAAGAAGCTTGTGCCGGCACTCGTCGTGAAAGCCAACTCTCCGTTTTGCGCGAGGCGAAAAGCGGCTTCGCTTATGGAGCCTTGATCGCGGCCGGAAAAAAGGGTCGGTTCAGAAAAAAAACCGATTAGTATCGAGAACAGGAGGCAGAAGAGAAAAGCTCCTCGTCTATCAAGCGGTGATCGTGAAAGTAATTGCCAGCTGACGAGGATGATGGCGATGCCTGAAAGCAGTACCCCAAAGAGGATGAGGGGCAATAAAAAGAATCCGCTTATGGCAAGTAAAAACGCGAACCATCCGAAGACGACGAAAACAAGTCCCAAAAGAACGGGGAGCATTTCAGTTTTTACGGTGTCGGAGAGGACTTTGATCATACACAGGCAGTATACAGCAATAATGGATTTCTTTTCAAACGGACGATGCAGTCGATGGAGGGGAGTTTTTGTTTGCCAATGGTTTTGAATACGTTTACAATGGATGAAAAGACCATTGCTTGCCCCTATGACACATCCAGAGGGAAGAAAATTGAAGGTTTTGGTTGTGGCGCCCACGCCGTTTTTTTCTGATCGCGGAACACATATCCGCATTTTGGAGGAAGCGCTGGCCCTCGAGAAACGCGGGGCAAGCGTCACGATAGCGACATACCATATCGGAGCGAATCTGCCGGAGTACCTGCATACCAAGATAGACGTGCGCCGCATCCGCCGGCTGTTATTCTGGTACAAGAAACTCGAAGCCGGACCGGATTGGCAGAAAATTATTCTCGATATAATGCTTATTCGCAAGGTGTTTTATCTGGCGCGGACAGGCCGACCCGATATTATCCACGGTCATCTGCATGAGGGCGCGCTGATCGGGTGGATCGTGCAGAAGGCGCTTTTTTGGAGAAAGATTCCGTTGATAGCGGATCTTCACGGGAGCCTGACCAAGGAAATGGTGTCGCATAGTTATTTGCGCGCGTCCGGTCTCCAGAATTTTTTTCGGATGATTGAACGCTGGATCGATACGCTTGGCGACCGGGCGGTGGCGAGTTCTTGGGATAATGTCAAAGAAATAAATGCCATCAGGAAAAGTACGCCGGCTCTCTTGTTGCTTGACGGGACGCGTTTGGCAATGTTCGATGGTTTGCCGGAGAGGTCCACTCTCAAAAAAATCTACCATCTCCCCGAAGACAAGGTAATCGTGACCTATACGGGCGCCCTCATTCCCAACAAAGGTATCAAAGTTCTGCTTGACGCCATACCGCTTGTGTGTGAGCGGTACCCGGAAGCGCATTTCGTTGTGGCAGGGTTCCCTGTGGATCAGATCGCCGAATATACGGTGCAGGAGGTATTCAAGACCCGCGTGACGATTATCAGTCCGCTGCCGTATTTTGATTTGCCAAAAATCTTGAAGATGAGCGATATCGGTGTTGATCCCAAAGAAGGGAGTACGCGGCAAGCTAGCGGAAAAATGCTGCAATATATGGGTGCAGGGCTGCCGATTGTCTGTTTTGACACCGGCAATAACCGTGAGTATCTGGATCAGGGAGGAACGTACGCGCGTGAATCGACGCCTCTTGGTTTGGCGGAAGCTATCGGCCAGCTCATCGCTTCTCCTGAAGAGCGTCAGCGGACGGGTGCCATCAATCGCGAGCGTGCCGAGGCATTCAGTTGGGAACAGTCAGCCGAACAGCTGGAAAAGATGTACGAAAATGTTTTGTCTGAGAAAAAGAGACTATGAAACTTTTGTTGATTAAAATTGGGAAGGCGTGGCACACTCTCAGGCGTGATGGTGTGGTGCGTGGCGGCAGGCGCATAGCGACATCGTTTTTCTCGCTATTTCAGCGAGTCGTTCCCGGCGATGTGCTGTTCATCACTGGCGGAGTGGGGGATAGCGCGCGCTATCGGACGGCGTACGTGGCCGAGGCATTGGAGCATCATGGATTCAGGACGTCTGTGACGGTGCAGGATAATCCCTTTCTTGCGACGTACGCGAGCAAGTTTTCTGTTTTTGTATTTCACCGGGTACTCTCTACGCCGAGCGTTGCCAGACTCATCACCAACATAAAAAAACAAAAAAAAGAGATCATCTTCGAGACTGACGATCTTGTCTATGATCCGGCATTCCTCAAGCATATGGATTACTTTACCCAGATGAACAGCTTGGAGCGCAAGCTCTATGAAAACGGAGTGGGCGGAGAAATCCTCGCTGATCCGTATCTCCGGGTTTGTACGACCAGCACGTCTTTCTTGGCGGAAAAATTGCGTGAAAAGGGGAAGCAGGTGTTCTTGGTCCGTAATCGGCTTTCAGTCGAAGATGTACAACGGGCTGAAAAAATTCTGGCTGACGGAGGAGAAAAAGATCCTTCCCTGGTCCGCGTTGCCTACCTGTCCGGTACGCCGAGCCACAACAAGGATTTCGCCACGATTACGGATGCGCTCTTGAAAGTACTGGAGGCGTATCCAGAGATGCGGCTGGTGCTGGTCGGACCGCTCGATACTGACAATGCTTTGCAGCGATTTAGCGACCGCGTGGAGCAGCTTCCTTTTATGCCGCGCGCGGAGTATTTTGCTACGGTGGCGACGCTCGATATCAATCTGGCACCGCTCGAGATCGGTAATCCCTTC
>JAHFOM010000017.1:0-8211 GCA_023261685.1 Candidatus Moraniibacteriota bacterium
GAAGACACCCTCGTCCGCTACCACCGGATGCGGGGTGATCGCACACTTTGGATCCCCGGCACCGACCACGCCGCCATCGCCACCCAAAGCCGCGTGGAAAAAAACCTCTGGAAACAAGAAGGTAAAACCCGCTATGATATCGGTCGTGACGCCTTTCTCAAACGTGTGGAACAATTCGCGGAGGAGAGTCACGACACTATCGTCAGACAAACCAAAAAAATGGGATCATCCCTCGACTGGTCGCGCGAAGCCTACACGCTGGACGAGAAACGCGGTCTGGCGGTACGTATGGCATTCAAGCGGATGTACGACGACGGACTCATTTATCGCGGCTATCGCGTCGTCAATTGGTCAGTCGCAGGTCAATCCACCTGCTCCGACGACGAAGTGGTCACGCTGGAACGGCAAGCAACCCTCTACACATTCAAATACGCAAAAGATTTTCCGATCAGCATCGCCACTACCCGTCCGGAAACCAAGCTCGGTGATACCGCCGTTGCCGTCCATCCGGAAGATGAGCGCTACAAAAAATATATCGGAGAGACTTTCACTGCCGAAGTCGGCGCCAAAAAACCGCTTGAGATAAGAATCATCGGCGACGAGTCGGTTGATCCCCTGTTCGGTACTGGCGCGGTCGGCGTCACACCCGCGCACAGTCATACTGATTTTGAAATGCGCGAACGGCATCCAAATTCGAACATCGCTCTCATCGCAGTCATCGGACAAGATGGCAAAATGACTGAGAATGCCGGAACAACCTACGCCGGACTCACCACGCTTGAAGCGCGTGAAAAATTTGTCGCGTGGCTCCGTGAAAATAATCTTCTGGAAAAAGAGGAGGACAGCATTCAGAACGTCGGGACATCTGATCGCTATGAAGACGTACTCGAAGTCATCCCGATGCTCCAATGGTTCGTCGCGGTGAACAAAGAGTTCGAGCGGGATGGCGCAATGGTGACGCTCAAATCGCTGATGCAAGATGCCGTGCGCGAAGAGGAAATAAAAATATTGCCGAAGCGTTTCGAGAAAACCTATTTCCACTGGATCGACAACCTCCGTGACTGGTGCATCAGCCGCCAGATCTGGTTCGGTCACCGCATCCCGGTCTGGTATTGCCTCTCGTGTGGAAAAGAAGTAGCAGATCCCACTGTGAAAGCAAAGTGGTTTCTTATCCGTCATGGAGAGACTGATGCGAATAAAAACAAGATCAACCAGGGACACCTCGACTTTCCACTCAATGCAGTAGGCAAAGAGCAGGCTATGCAGGCAGCTCAACAACTCAAAAACCAAAACATTGGACTGATTGTCAGCTCTGATTTAGGACGCTGTAAAGAAACAGCAGAAATCATCGCTGTGGCTACAGGAGCCCCTATTGAATTTGACAGCGCCCTCCGTGAACGATCCTACGGAGAGGCGGAAGGATTGCCGTATGAAGAAACAGAAAAACGCTTCGGCAATCCCTATGCCTCATACGAAACATCCTCTGGAAATATTGAAAGTCCGAAAGCGCTAGAAGAGAGGATTGCAACTGCTTTTAAAAAACACCAGTCTGCTCACAGAGAAAAGAATGTGGTGGTCGTGGGCCATGGAGCCGCTTTTCGGATGCTCATGAAGAGCATTCGCAACCTCACTTTTGATCAAGCTAAAAATCACCCTCGTCTCCATAATGCTGAAGTCTTGTCACTTGATATTCTGGAGACTCCCTGTTCACAGTGCGGCAATGAACTTTTCGAGCAGGATCCCGATACGCTCGATACATGGTTTTCTTCAGGGCTGTGGACATTCTCTACGCTCGGCTGGCCAGATACCAAAGCTCAAGACTTCAAAACATATCATCCGACATCTCTCATCGAGACCGGCTACGACATCCTCTTTTTCTGGGTGGCGCGGATGATTATGATGAGCCAGTACCTCCTCGGTACGCGTCCTTTTGACACAGTCTACCTACACGGTCTCGTCCGTGACGCGGAAGGACGCAAGATGAGCAAGAGCCTCGGCAACATCATCGATCCGCTCGACATCTCCGAGCACTATGGCGCTGACGCACTGCGAATGGCACTCCTCTCCGGCTCCACTCCGGGAAACGACACCAAACTTTCCGATGAGAAAATCATCGCGATGCGCAACTTCGTCAACAAGCTCTGGAACCTCGCCCGCTACGTCGGAATGACAAGAAACAGTCAGCAGTCAGCAGTCAACGAAAAACAGGATCCGGAATCTCTCGCCATATCCGATGCTGATAAGGATCTCCTCCATAAACTCCACCTCATCGTCAGAGACGTCACGCGCCATTTGGATCGCTACGAACTTTCGCTTGCCACTGAAACACTCCGTGAATTCACATGGGGGACATTTGCTGATTGGTATGTCGAGACGCACAAGGTTGAGAAAAATGATCCACTCTTGCGCTACGCGTTCAATATCATCCTCAAACTCTGGCATCCGTTTATACCGTTTGTGACCGAAGCCATCCACCAGACATTCCATCTTGATGAGAGTAAATTTTTGATGATTTCCTCGTGGCCGGCATTTGATACCACCCACAAAGAAATCACGGATGAAAATCGTTTCGATCTTGTCAAAGGACTCATAGTCGCCATCCGCAACATCCGCGCCACCTACCATATCGATCCCGCCAAAAAAATGATCGTCAGCGCAGAGGGCGCTTCGGAGCGCACTCTTCGTGACAACGAAGCGGTGTTCAAAAAACTCGCGCGGGTGGAAGCTATCCAAACCAAAAAAACAAAAGAAGCGCCCGAAAATTCTCTTCTCATCCAAATGGGACTCCTACAGATATACCTGCATCTTGATGGCATCGTGGACATTCAAAAAGAGCGTACGCGCTTTGAAAAAGAAATATCAGAAAAGAAGAAATACATCGCATCCCTCGAGAGTAAACTCGGAAATAAGGACTTCATAAAGCGTGCCAAACCGGAAATCGTGGCGGGAGAACAGATGAAATTAGCAGAGGCGAAAAAAGAACTCTCAGATCTTGAACACCACCTTGCTTCTCTCTGACTCAACGAATACTAATCGGCAGTCAACGACCGATAAGAAAAAAATTGGTGTCATTCCTATTTGCATTTTGACTTTTGAATTTTGATTTTTTGTCATATGCCCCTCATTACCATTCTGCTCTTCGGAATGCTCGCCGCGAGCTTCGCCCTCATTTTTGAACTCCTGCTGTCCGGTGTAAATCCCGCTTTTTTGATAATTTCAGAAACACTTACTTTCAAAACCCTCGTCGCCCTCTTGGGTATCGCGCTCCTCGAAGAAGTTTCCAAATATATTTTTCTCAGGCAATACGCTCTCCGTTTCTTGCTCGCGAAGAAGTTGCTCGCCAAAAATATATTCCTGCTTGGCATCAGTTTTGGAGTTGGCTTTTCAGCTCTTGAGATACTGCTCATCCAAAACGAAATGCTGGCGTTTCCATACTTAGCGTCCCTTGGCACAGCCTGTCTTCACATCGCCACAAGCATCATTTTCGCTTTCTCACTGCTTTCTTCTGCTGAGAAACGCTTCCCACCATTCCTCGTTCTTCTCATCGCTCTCCTGCTACATACGCTCTACAACATAGTCGTTCTTGCCGTATTCTGAAAAAGACACGGGAACTATGTGTTTTTCGCTTCCAGACTGCCTTGCGCCTCTCCAAAAAATCATCTATACTGAAAGCGTATTGCTCTCCCTAAATACATTAAAACAATATCCTATGACAAAACAAAAACGCTCCTTTTTCGAGCGCCTCACCGGTGCCAAAGACATATCCGGTGAAGGCTATCGAGAGTCAGTTCCTATTTATAATGAAGAACAAGAAACAAATATCCCTATGAATGAGACATCACACGCTTTCCCTATCCGCGATGAAGAGGCTTGGACACCTAGCGCTTTCAGTCAGTCTGCGGAAAGCGACGGTGCCGAGGGACAACTGACCATCGATGTCTATCAAACCGAAAATGAAATCGTCATCAAATCCACTATCGCCGGCGTCAAGCCCGAGGATCTGGATGTCTCCATCAACAACGATATGGTCACCGTCAAAGGCGAGCGCAAGAATGAGGAAATCGTGGAAAATGGCAACTACTACTATCAGGAATGCTACTGGGGATCCTTCTCCCGCTCTGTCCTTTTGCCAGTGGACGTAATTCCAGAAAAAGCCGATGCCTCGCTAAAAAACGGTATCCTGACTATCCGCCTCCCCAAAGCGGATACGACCAAGACCAAGAAAATTCAGGTGCGTGGTTTCTAAGGACTCTTCTTTGATTATATTACTGCGGAATTATGAAGCTGATTCTGCTCTTTGGGGGAATCAGTTTTCTATTCTCTGTTTTCCGATGAACAGCATTCGTGTCCTTCATTTTTCTTCTCTTCTGATTGCCAAAACATTTGCTTTGGGTTTTTTGGCTTTGATCGTTTTCTTTCCATATCCGACATCTGGTATGACGCCGCCCGCACTCACCCTACAGGCAGGCGACTACACTGAAACGCTCTCCTCATACGATACCGCCCGCTTTATGCGTCTCGATACGCGCATCATTTACCATCCCTCGCTCCGCTCTGAAATAACAGATACCAACTTCTGTCCCAGTGAAAAAATCATCTGCTCACTGTCACTCTCTCGCGTCATCCGTCAGCATAGTCATACCGCCATCAAGAGCGCGATCGATACGACCGCCCTGAGAGCATTCGTCAAAACACTCGCTGATAACGTCATCCAAGAACCGGTTGACGTGAAGTTCTCTGTTGCAGACGGCAACGTCATCATTGCTGAACCGGAAAAAGTCGGCCGGCGCCTCCGAGAAGAAGAGAGCTTCACCCTGCTGGTACGCGCTCTGACAACATCCGAAGCAAAAACACTAAGCATTACCTTGCCGACCGAAATCACCCAGCCAAAACTCGTCGCCAGCGATCGGGAGCGCCTCGGACTTAAGGAACTTATCGGCGAGGGTCGCACCAACTTCAAAGGTTCGCCGAAAAACCGCATCTACAATATCAAGCGCGCGCTCGAACAATTCAAGAACATTATCATCGCTCCGGGCGAAGAATTTTCTTTCGTCGATTATTTGGGAGAAGTCGACGGCGAGCACGGCTACCTGCCGGAACTGGTCATCAAAAATAATCAGACGACACCGGAATTCGGCGGTGGCATCTGTCAGGTCTCGACCACCGTCTTTCGTGCGGCCATTTACAGCGGACTAAAAATCACCGAGCGCCGCAACCACGCCTACCCGGTACAGTATTACAAACCCTACGGAATGGATGCTACCATCTACATCCCCAAACCTGATTTGGCTTTCGTCAATAACACCCCCGGCGCTATCCTCGTCCAGCCAACCATCGAAGATACCGAGCTCACATTCCGTTTCTACGGTACCAATGATGGTCGTGTCACCAAAGTCGATGGGCCGCATATTCTCGCACGGGGTGGCGACGGCAGTATGAAAACCGTCTTCACCCAAGAAGTGAACAATAGCGAGGGAGAAAATTTTATCCGCGATAGTTTCTGGAGCAATTACAAATCCCCGAGCCTCTATCCGCACCCGGGGCAAGAAACCAACTACACGGAAAAACCAGCCGGCTGGTCCAAAAAACAGTGGGAGGAATACAAAAAACTCCGCCCCTGAATTGACGCCTGCTTTATTTTTTGATATGATGACTTCGCGTTTTACGTATGCAAAAAACGCTTTTTTGTTTGTATGAACAAAGAACAGACGCTGGTTTTTACCCGTCCTATCCGGTATGGACAAGGCTCAGTCGATACATTCGGGCGCATAGCTCAGTTGGTAGAGCAGTGGCCTCTTAAGCCAACGGTCGCAGGTTCGAATCCTGCTGCGCCCACACAGTGCGCCATTCAGCCCTCGTAGCTCAATGGATAGAGCCGCGGACTTCTAAGCCGTTGATGTTGGTCCGATTCCAACCGAGGGCACAACTGGACAAGAAGTCTTCATCGGGGTGACTATCGTCTAATGGTAAGACAACGGTTTGTGGTACCGTGAACGAGGGTCCGATTCCCTCTAGTCACCCCGATGAAGAGTTCAGTACATCGAAAACCCTCTCGAACAGAGAGGGTTTTACGTTTCAAATCCGATCAGACAAGTCCGTCAATTCTTGATTTCGTAGACAATAGTGACACGAACAGTATCGGACTGGGTGCCGGGCTCGATGACCGGAGATACTGATTTTGCTTCTGCCATCATACTGCTACCACCTATTCCCCTGTCTCCGGAATACATTGGCAGTACATCTTGATCTTCATACAGCGAGACCAGCTTCCCGAGTCGGAAATTTCCAGCCTTGGCAATCTCCTTCGCTTTCTTCTGTGCTTTTTTGATGGCCTCGGTGCGTGCTTTCTGTCTGGCATCAGCATCATCATCGACTACGAAGCTGACTTGAGAAACTGTGTTGGCACCTTTTGTCGTCACCCCCGAAAGGATTTCTCCTAATACTTCCATATTCCGTACTTTGACAGCAAGCTCCTGAGTCAGCGTATAGCCGGAAATGAATGCTTGGGGACAAACAGAAAGACCTTGGCAATTCGGATAGGTATAACGCGGTACAAGCGTATACTGACTCGTCTCTAGATCCTTCTTCTCTATACCCTGCTCCTGAAGAAAAGCATCGATGGTATTCATCTTCTCCGTATTCTCTTTTTGGATAGACACTACATTCATATCGCCCTCAGTCAAAACACTTACCCGAAATGTCGCGATATCATTCGCTGTCTCCATTTTTGCCTCCCCATCGACCGTAAACGTCCTGGCAGGATACGCCTGATTGACAGAGCGACCGTACTGATAGACATACGCTACGGCAACAAGAGTCAATATGACAAACGCCACGCCTTTTATCTGTTGTATAATATTCTCTGACATACGAAAAATAACAGCAAATTATGATGTACTCAGTATACATCATTTTTTCCGTTTGACGTAGCCTCATCTTTGCGGTAGGTTGAGTATTGTGTTCTTATGCCCTTGTAGCTTAATGGATAAAGCTCCGGTCTTCGGAACCGGCAATGGGGGTTCGATTCCCTCCAAGGGCACCAATACAGAACAGCGTGGCTTTTTCAAGGCCAAAAAATATCCCGTATCTTAGAGCTATCGTTCAGACTTTCTAAACGAGAAAATATCCAAGCAGCGCGACGGCAACACCGATGCCGAAAGCAGCAGTAACGATCTGCCACGCCTTCCGACGATCTTGACTACGAAATTCTGCCTGCACGACAGTGTCAGTTTTCCCAAGATTTCCCACATTAAAGAGCGAGGCGAATCCGAAATAAGCGCAAAAGTGACTGTATGCCTGCACGAAGCCCATCGCCGACATTGAAGCCGGAAAAAAGAGCGCGAGACGCCATACAGCGGGTGTCTCCAGCCACACGAACACTCCCCATACGATAATCGTCACAACGGCCCCGCCCCAACCGGCCCGCATCCGGCGTTTGATTTCTTGCGTGCCCATATTGCACACCCCCGGTATATACTCACTTTTTATTGTTTCCATAGTGATACGATTACTGATTATTCTATCTCTGTAGATCGTATGTGTTCCTAACGAGGTATGGCGGTTTTTGTCAGACGAACAAGGGTGGGAACCGTGATACCGGCCACCACGACGTGCATCACCATCAACGCCCAGATACCGGCCGTCGTTGCTCCAGCAAAAAATGGAATATCAAAAAAGAAAAGTGGGATGTCCATAAAAAAGGAAAGGGCAAGCGCTCCCCACGAGATATGCACAAAAAGAGGGTTGGGATTTTGAGCATACTTGCGAACCAATGCAAACACGGCCGTCGCGCCAACAACTGCTATGAGCGTCCAAAACGTCACGGGTATCACGGACAGAGACTTGAAATGCGGTGCGAGTGGCTGAGTACAGAATAAAACGATAAGATTAGCAAGAACACTGCCAAAAAGAGCGACAAGCGCAGATTGCCATAGTGGCAAATCGATCAATTTCATACAATAAAGAATGAAAGAAATTATACCCTCAGTGTACACGCCGGAGAGAAATAATACAAGCATTTTTTACAAAAAATCCTTACACTGATTTTGATACCCACCAATAACGGGTATTACCCCGGCAAGTCCTGTACCCAATCCCTCCTGCGACAAACCGCGGGACATTGAACCGCTGTTACTGTCCGCCAGCTAGCGGATCGGAAACGAGAGTAAACTTTCGTTTCACTCACTTCGTTTGGCAATAAACTCGCTGGGA
>JAHFOM010000017.1:8251-17399 GCA_023261685.1 Candidatus Moraniibacteriota bacterium
CCGTATTGCCCTCACCGAGAAACCCGAGCGGCTCACCGATCTCTACTTTGTCACCGATCCTTTTGAAACACGACCCGAGGTGAGCATACACTGAATAAAATACCTGACGAGTCTTCGTATGTTTGTGCCGAATGATGATGATATGCCCCCAATTGCCTTTTTCCGCCGTGCCGGGATGCAGAGCGGAATAGACAACCTTGCCACGCCCGATAGCCCGTACGTCTGTTCCGGCAGGCGATACGCAGTCTTCGCCAAGATGAATACCCCATAAGACACCGTCGAACACGGTACGCTTACCGAATGGTGTGCCATTGACCGTGTAGTGTTCGAGAGGAAAAATAAGTTTTGAAGTCGTAAGATACGCCATATTTTTAGTATACCATAGCAACCTCAGCCCAGAAATCAAAGCACCTCCCTTATGAGGAGGCGCTTCAAGCGACACGGGACCGACCATTACATCGCCGATGGTGCGGCGCAAGCTCTACAGTTACCCTTGTGAGTCAAAATCTCATACACTGCCGAAACTCCGACGAGAACATAGACTACCCGAGAAGCGAGCATATCCGCGCCACCGAACAGCCAGCTAACGAGATCTATTTGCAGAAGTCCGACCGCCAACCAATTCAACCCGCCGATGACCAAAAGAATAAATGTGATTATGTGTAATTTCATATATTTAGAATTAAATAATACTACTATTTACTCAACACGGACATCGACCAAAGTCACGTGACTTGTCATTATCATATGTATTATACACCAAAAAAAGACCGGTTTTTGGAAAAAAGCAAGGGCAGCCACCGTATCCGCCCTACTTCTTCCGCGAACCAATGTTTTTCTTCCTTCAGGAAGAAACCTCTTCTGAAGATTTCCTCTCTTCGATTTTGCTGGTGTCTTTTAAGAGCAGCGCGAGAAATGCCCCAAATACCGTTATGACCGAAGCTGATAAAAAAACTTCTCGATATGCTAGAATTTGTGATTTGAGTATCACTAATCCCGGAACCAAATTCACGAATGAGGGATCATTGATAACCGTATTTGCTCCAATCTCCAGTACCGTACTTTCGGTAACATTACTCAGAAGCGTACCGAATACCGCAATGGCAACCGCTCCGGCAATATTTCTGGTCAAATTGAGTAACGCGGAAGCGATACCCACTTCATGCGCCGGGACAGAACTTGCCACTAGATTCGTCAAAGGCGCCATACCGAGACCCATTCCAACCGCCAGCACCATAAGTGGAAACGTCAATTCAAATGCAGATGTCTTGGCATCGAGTCCGGAGAATAGATAAATACCCAGTGCCACCAACGACATACCCAGCGCCACATTGTAACGCACGTGAATCTTCTGCGATAACCGCGCGCCTAAAGGAGCGGCCACGAACATCGTCAATGCCATAGGCAAAAACAATAAGCCAGTCTCCGTCGCATCATATCCAAGATATGTCTGTACGAAAATAGGAAGGAGAAACATCGCTCCCATCATTCCGCCGAATGAAACGAAAGAGACTAAGAGCGCCACAACGAATGTCTGATTGCCAAAAAATTTCAGGTCAATCATCGGACTCGGATGATTTTTCTCAATACGGATAAACCACAATGCGAAAATGAATATCAAACCGTACAGCAATACACTTTCTAGCGACATCCACCCCCATTCTCTGCCTTTTTCCAGAACCAACACCAAGCTGGAAAGTACCACAGCCAACGTTATCGCACCATAAAAATCGAAACCACCCCGCTCTTTTCCTTTATCTTGTGGCAAATAAGCTAACACCATAAAAATACCCAACAAACCGATAGGGAGATTGATATAAAATAACATTCGCCAAGAATAATGGTCGATCAGCGGTCCACCTACCAATGGGCCAATAACAGCGGCTGCAGCAAAAGAAGCCGACCAAAGTCCCAGTGCTTGCGCGCGCTGACCTTTGTCTTTAAAGTTTTTCACGATGAGTGACATCGCAGTAGGATACACGGCCGCCCCCACCAAACCCTGCAAGACACGAAAAAAAATCAACGAAGAAGCATTCCACGAGAAACCAGCCAAAACAGAAACAGCTATAAATCCCACAAAACTCCACAGATATATTTTGCTATCCCCGATAATGTCACCCAGTTTACCAAAGACCGGAACAAAAACCGCATTGGAAATAATGTACGCCGTCGCAACCCAGCCCGCTGTAGAAAGAGAGATGCCGAAATCAGCGATAATTTTTGGAAGCCCCAAATTCACCACTGTTCTGTCCATCCCAATAAGCAGTGTTCCGAGCGTTACCGTCGCAAGCACCATCCATGGTGAATGCTGTGTCTTTTTTGTCATATATACTACTCATCAAAAACTATCATCTTGTTCACTTATCGCGAAGAGACTTTGTCCACAGGGGCTTGCACCGCGGCTTCATACCCGTTATTCCTGGTATACCCATATTTCAGCTGACATCCCGTTTTTCAATTCCGTATGTGTTGTCGTACTGAAACGCACCTTGACCACAAAAGTATTCGTTGGCCTCTTATCAGAAATACTGAATGCCAAACCCTTTTCTTTAGAACTCGGACTGACTTCATCCACTATACCTTCATACTCTTTGGAACCGAATGCATCCACCGTGAACACGACACGTTGTCCGACGTGAATATCCTTCAGCCCTTTGTCTTCTTCAATCGTCCCAAACACTCGCAAATCTGCTGGATGAATAATGCTCACAACCGATTCACTATGACTGAATGTTTTTCCAATTTCATTGCGTGCCTTCACAACCAATCCATCTTCACGACTGCGAATAATCTCATCCCCGATCTGAGCAATGGGTTGATTTTTGGCAACCACGTCACCTTCCTTGACCCACAATGCCTCCAAAACACCATCGCTTTGTGAAGAAAGATTGATTTGTGGAGCTGAAATTTCTCCTTTCTCAATATACACACGATGCGACGTCGTATTCCAATACGCGACACCACCGATCAAAAACGCTATTCCGAGAATGACACCGCTCACGATAAGCCGTATATCCGATGGGGTGTTTTCTTTTTTAAAAGATATCTTTTTTTCTGACATACGTGTCGATGTAGCTTCTTGCATAAAGAATATGTTCATTATTAAAATTGACTGAATGCGACAAGCGTATCTTCTTCATTCACTCCGGACAGCACTTCAACTCTTTCTGATTGATCCTTGATACCCAATACAACTTCTTTTTTTCTTTGTACGCCATTTGTCACTGCGAGCACAAACGTCTTTCCATCATCCGTAAATACAGATTGCCGCGGAATGATAAGAGCGTTCTTATGCTCACTCTGAATCAACGTACTCTCTACTCCCATTCCGGATTTCAATACCCCATTCGGAGACAAGGGAGTGAGTGTAATTTTGTAAGCGGACGTACCTGAAAAAGCCGTCTCTATGGGATCAACGATAGCAACGACTGCCTCCATCTTGTCCAGAGCATCACTGTGCGTGCCGGTGTCAATGCTTGCTTTTGCGCCGACAGAGATGTTCGCAACTTCCACCTCTGAGACATACGCCTGAATTTCCAATGCGTCATCCTCTACCAATGCCATCACTGGCACTGACGCAGAGACTATCTTTCCTACGGTCAATAATTGTTTCGTGACTATCCCGCTCACCGGAGCATTGAGTACCACTTTCTTGGACTGCATCCCCGCATTGGCAACCATCTCATCAGCCTTGATAACCAATACTTCCTTGGCCTTCACGTTAGCATCAGACTGATTGATCACTTGTTCTTGCGCCTTTTCATCATACTGATTAGAAGACGATGATTTTTTGATACTTCGCAATTTAGCCTTTTGTGTGTCTCGTTCTTCCTGTGCTTGTTGTAATTGTGCTCGCGCCACACCCTGATCAGAAAGCGCTTGCGCATACGTATTTCCCACTTCTTCAGAATTCAATTCTGCTAACACCTGTCCCCTCTTCACGGTATCGCCAACGTGCACCAAGACTTTTGACACTTTACCGGAACGCTCAAAACTGACCTCGAAAATATTTTTTGCCTGCACTTTACCAAAAAAACTGACGGCGTCCGCTATATCTCCTCTTTGGGGATGTATCAACGACAGTGACGATTGACCTTTTTTTTGATACAGGAAAACAACTCCCAACACAATAATAAGAATGATACATGAAAATGGTATCGCTATTCTGGTAATTTTTTTCATAGACAGTATTCAATAATAAATGATATGTATCGAGAGCAAATTCTGGACACCGCGACAAACCAAGACTTCTTTCCTTATTCGGACAATTTTTCCAATATTTTGATGAGTGTTTTCTGCTCCGCATCGCTTAGCGTGCTGAAAACATACTGCATTTTTTCCGTTTTTTTCCGTAATGAGTGCTGAAGGATTGTCTTGCCGGTTCTCGTCAAACAGATAAACACCGCTCTCCGATCATTGGTTGAAGCGCCTCGCCTGACAAATCCTCGCTTTTCCAATCCATCAATCAGCGTTGTCAGCGACGGAGGAGCAATAAACAAATACTCCGCCACCTCTTTCATCAAAGGATGTTTATGTTCATCTATAAATTTCAGAGTTTCCAATTGCACCAAAGAAAGACGTTGCTGATCATTCCCTTTACCCTTCGCTTGGCTTTTTTGACGCAAATTACGACTGACAGAGAAAATGAGCGAGATGATGCTATTCTCTGAAAGATGGTCCTTTTTCATAGTTAATAAAACTTATTATTAGGTTTACTAACTATTATAGCAGGTCGAGAGAAATTGTCAAGCACCTGCAATACGGGTAATAGACAGAACATCAAGGCTACCGTTTGATAGCCTTGATGCAAGAATCCTTCATTTTTTCCTGAAAGCCTGTCGGGAGAGGTCCTTAATTCATCTTGAGCACGTCAATCACCTTGCCGTTGATGACGAAATCATCGTCCTCAGTCAGGAAGATCGGCTTATGCTTCTTGTCGCTCGATTCCGGCAGGAGCACGATATTTTTGCCGTCCACGGTGCGGTAGGTCTTAACCGTCGCCAGTCCATCAATTACCACCAGCACCTTATCGCCATTATTGTAGTGCTTCCACGTCGCATCTACCAAAATAAAGTCGTTGCTCTGTATCGTCTTACCGGCCACCTTGGCCTTGTTCATCGAAGTACCGGAGACTTGGATGGCAAAAACATTGCGACTATCACGCACGATGCGCTTGGAGACCTTCAGATACCCCTCGATATACTGGTCAGCAAACATCGTCGCCGCCCCCGCGTTCGCCATACCAAAAACCGGCACGTCGAGAAAGGCCTCTTTCGTCACGCCCTTCAGCTTGATACCCCTGTCCTCGGACGTTCGCTCGATATATCCCTTCTCCTCAAGCTCATTCAAATAGATGAAAAAACTGCGCAAGCTTTTGAGTTTGAGCCCCAAACGACCTGATTCCGCCTGGATTTCGCGCACGGTCGGCATCATATTATTCTCTGAAAAGAACTCCTTGATCGCCTGCAACACGATTTTCTGCTTCGGTGTGAGGATTTGCATACTCTTCAATGTTAAAAATAATAATTATTTTAATTTCTTCTGCTCGACAAACTTTCGTATCTCTTCTTTCACTGCCTTTTCCATTTTCTTATGAGAAATCTTTCCCTTATCCAAAAGCACCTCCAATTTGTTTGCGCCAAGCATCTGATGCAAGTATGCAACCCAGTCTTTCATATGCATTATATTCTTCCGCTCGATCTGAAACTCGGCGAAAGACAAGAACTGCTCTACCAGAAGATACAGCTGACGAAGCTCGGTGTCCAGCATATAATTTTTCGCCACTTCTGCTTCTTTCCTTGTCGGCTCCGTACCTTTCCAACTCGTCATCCCGAGATTTTCTTTCTTCCCGCTGATACGACTGACTACCAATTCCGCTGCCGTATTGCCGGTAATGGCATAATGGAACTTGTTCTGCATCGTCGCGTAAAACTCCTTGGTAAAATCAGTTTTCGGATCATAATCGATACTGGTTCCAAAGATATCTTTTACCTTGTCATACAGGTTTCTTTCCGATGCCCTGATTTTTCTGACCCTCGCCAGCCATTCCTCAAAAAAGTCATTCCGCACTCCGCCTTCCGCCAACCGTTCATCATTCATCACGAAGCCTTTCACGATGTATTCCCGCAGTTTCTGCGTTGCCCAGATACGAAACTGCGTACCCCTGTGGGAATGCACCCTATACCCGACAGAAATGATGACATCGAGATTGTAATACAGTGTTTCGTAGCTCTTCCCGTCTGCCGCAGTTATTCGGAATTTCCTAATAACTGAATTTTCCATCAATTCTCCCTCCAAAAAGACATTCTTGATGTGCTCGTTGATAGTGGGAATCGTCTTTTGAAATAATTCCGCCATTTGTTTCTGGCTCAACCACACAGTCTCACCATCAAGACTCACTTCAATCTCCGTTTTCCCATCTTCGGCTACATACAGCAAGACCGGAGTATCTTCTTTTTTATTTTTTTTAATATTGTTCATATATTTATTTGTTCCTCCTTGATATTCGACCTATTCTGTTTACAATACTTACATATAGAATAATACACCATGCCCCGGAAACCTGTCAAATAGTCAATCTGTAGCGTGCTGGCTTGACTCTTATCAACATTTATGATATCCTCTAGACAGAACGAGAGCCTTGGGACAAATCCCAGTGGGAGAGCTGTCAAAAGCTACCAGGTACTCTGACCTCAGCGCAAGCTGAGGTTTTGCTTTTCTTACTGCAATATAAGGACAATCTTTTTCTTCCTGAATCGATCGTACCACTTCTCTATTTTTTGACTCGGTTTCCCGTCGAAGTACGCGCGCGTAAGCCCCGCGATAGCGTCAGCCACTCGTACCCCGGCATACTGCTCATCATTTACCGTATGCAGCTTTTTTGTAGATACACCTTTATCACGGAGCACCTTTTTCATACGTCTCGCATATACTTTTGGTTTCTTGCCATCAATATAGATAGTACGAATTCTTAGCTCAATGAGCATATGAGGCAATATACGCTCTAGCTCTTCTTCCGGATGAATCGGGTTTTTCACTATTCCTACTTTGGCTTTGAAGTCCAAAGTCAACAGCTTTTCGAGAAACTTCTCACGCACGACCCAAGGCACTGTTGACCAGTGAAAGCTATCGATATCCAGCTCTTTCTCAATACCAATGATGGCTTTTTCGAATTCGGTGTAATGCTGAATAGTAATATACACCAAAGCGAAAACAGAGTTTCCGTTCTCTTTATGAATTCCAGACTCATCGATAAATACAAACATATCCTGATAGAAAAATACCTCCAATTTTTATGTTTACCATACTTACATATATAATAATACACCTCTGCCCCAAAACCTGTCAAGTAACCCTGATACAAAGCAAAAAAAACACCCTCGCGAGTGCTTTTTGAAACAATCCATCCTATGAAATTACTCATTCGATACCCACCCGAAAAACAAGATCTCACACAGTGTCTATCAATAAAGGTCTGACCCTTTTCTGCCTCTGCCTTTTGCGCCGTAGAGGTAGCCAATCGGAGCGCCAGAAATACTTACAGCCATACTGAGAATATGGTCTATGACTTCTTGACTCTGTTTTTTTGACTTTGGAAAACCCTCCAGTTCCAGAAGAAGGGAAATTTTTCTATTGATGGTTCCTAGATGTTTGTATGAATCAGTCAGCTGTTCCTCTATTTTTTTCCTTGATTTAGCCCGATTTCTATACTGATTATTTGCTGTTCTTCTGGTTTCAGTAATATTACGCAGAGCAACAAAGACCAGTCCGCCCAAATGATTAGCGTAATTGGCAGTAATCTCAATATCTACAATAGTGCCATCCTTTTTTTGATGCTGAGTAAAAAATCGCTCCGTACCGGTCTTTTTTATTTGCTTGTACTGTTTGACTCTATCTTTCTGGTTCTTCTTGACTTCGATATCCGACGCGTTCATTTGCAGAAGTTCACTGCGACTATACCCTATCATTCGACAATACACATCGTTCACATCAAGCAATGTGCCCCGCATATCAACAATCCAAAAACCATCCATTGAATCGTGGGCAATGGCATGGTATATCTTAGCAGTCTCCTCAACGAGGTCTCGCTCTAGCTTTCTCCTAATCTGTTTCATGTGATCAGAGTAACCCCTAGGCTCACCTAAAGTATAGCATATACACCCCCTCCCCGCTATTCCGTTTTATTCCCCCTATTTAAAAGTAAAAAACCAGCCTGTTTACTGGCTGGTTTTAAGACTTCCTAAAAAACAAGAAAACCCGTCTTGCGACGAGTTTCCGTGTCTTACAACAGTAAACGAAGAAATTCCTTTATCTTGGAATACTGTGCGTATAAAGCCAGACTATAAACAATAATCAAAACCTTTTGTGGTTAGTCCTATGTTCGCCACGGTGTTTCCACCACGACGGACTTTTTACGTAAGTCTCTATGGCTGCTTTGTTTTCATCGCTACGTCTGTTCTTGCCGAAGCGCCAACAGATAAAGTGCGATGAACGACCGATGGTTGTGATTCTAATCATAGATCAGAATTCGTACACCTTACTCCCTAGAAAGGAGGTGATTCATCCACAGCTTCCGCTACGGATGCCTTGTTACGACTTCACCCTTATTACCAACCCTACCGTCGTCCCCGATTTGACCCGGGGCCTTCTGGTATTGCCGGCTCTCTTGGTGTGACGGGCGGTGAGTACAAGATCCGAGAACGCATTCACCGTGACGTGGCTGATTCACGATTACTAGTGATTCCAGCTTCATGAAGGCGAGTTGCAGCCTTCAATCCGAACTGAGACCGAATTTTTGGGATTAGCTCCATCTTGCGATTTGGCGACCCTTTATTCCGGCCATTGTAGCACGTGTGTAGCCCAAGGTGTCAAAGGGCCATGCTGATTTGACGTCATCCCCGCCTTCCTCCCTCTCACTTGTTCGCAAAGCGAACAGCTCGTAGCTTCTTAGCTTTTTAGCTTATTAGTTTTCTTCCTAACAAGCTAACTAGCTACCAGCTAATAAGCTATTTGCGCTTTGTGCGCAAATGAGAGGGCAGTCTGAAGTGACATATATAACACTTCACAGGGGTTGCGCTCGTTTCCCGACTGAACGGAACATCTTACGACACGAGCTGACGACAACCATGCAGCACCTGGTCTAGCACCC
>JAHFOM010000018.1 GCA_023261685.1 Candidatus Moraniibacteriota bacterium
CGGACAATCTTCGGCCCGCGAGTTTCAGCCATATCCTGTGAAAAATAGCTTTTCACTCGGTCCCTGAGCGAAGATGCCTTGCCGATATAGAGCAGTTTCTTCTCGGCATCCAAGAAAAAATAGACGCCCGGAGTTTCGGGTAACCTATTGTTCTTGCGAAGAGCCGCTAAGGCTGTTATTTTTTGCCACAATGCAGCCATAAAAGTTTGATGTTCTCAAAAATGCTCCGAGTAATGCTCGCAGAGCGAAAACTTGACGAAAATATAAAAAAGGTGTATAATAGAAGAGAAAGAATTGAAGAGGGGATCCCAATCAGACGTTTGGTGCTTGTTTGGTTCCTAAGCGCCTGAGTAAGCGAAGTAACCTCCTTTCTTTCTGATTGCCCAACATATCTCCATGCGCCCCCAGCTGGATGACTATGGCGGCAGTCAAGCACCCACTCAGTCAATCATACCCCCAGCGACAAGACGTCGTCGCAAAGGATATGATTGACTCTTTTTTTTCCTAAAATACTTACCTAAAATCAGAGAAAAGAAATACCCGAAAGAGCCCCGTTTAAACTCATAAAGAGTACCCACATATTCTTCCCCTACTCTCTGAACTTTTTCCACGCCATAAAGATGAGACTTGCCAAGGCGACACCGAGGATGAGCACTCGTACAATATCGTCCATATCCGACCAGTAGCGCGTCGCACCGATAAGAAACGCCAGCACTCCTCCAAAAGAGAAAGCGAGCGACAAGACTTCAACGCCGGCAAATGAGACGCTTCCGAGAAGCAGCAGAATGCCCGCAATCACAAAGACGACAAAGACGTTGCGATTATATACCTTCATCGTTTCCTCGTACTGCTTCTGGCAGGTATAGGTCGTGTTGCAATAATTACCGGAGACCACCGTCGCCGGTTCAGCCATCCTTATTTTTGCGTCAACCCCCTCATTCCATTGTCCGCCGATCTCGAGACAGGCTGACTCGGATTCGATGGCGCGGTTGACTTGATTATCGGGGCAAAATGCCGCATAGTCAGGCTGGGGATAGATGGCATCTACCAGATACATCAAAAAAAGATTGACAACAATGGTGATGCCAATGATGAACGCCCACTTGATGATCGCTGAATGAGGTTTTTTTCCTCCGGATACGACGGCTTGAGCTGATGATTCCATACGGATTCCAATACTTAAGAATATGTCCTTTCTCCTGTCAGTATACCATATCCGTCCCGGAACACCACCCCCAAAAAAACATCCCCCTCTGCCATTGACAAGAAAGTAGTTTACCTATAAACTACTTATTAGAGAAACATCCATCTCTCTTCAATACTATGGCTACCAAATCCCCCTCAGAAGAAACGGATATGATTTCCCCTCTTTTCTCTGCCACGGGCATACTGGAAGCACTGGGAAATCGCTACATCTTCAACCCGGTCGGTCTCACCGCCACCGGTTTCAAGATTCTCACCGCTCTCAAACAAACACCGACGACACCCAGTGCTCTCCTTGTTTCCGTCGATTGTCTCAAATCCAATCTCAGCCAACGTCTTCGCGCGCTGGAAAAAAAGGGTCTTATTCGGCGCCTCACCAATGAAAACACTGGCGACAAACGCCGAGTTTTTTTTCAGTTGACCGAAAATGGGAAAAAAATTCTCCAACAGGCGGAAGCTCATGCCAGACACGCTAGCCTGTCCTTCGAAAAACGCTTCACCAAGAAAGAACTCAGGCAACACAAAGCCTTTTTCACAAAACTCCTCGCTCTGCTTGCCGAAAAAGAAACGGCACTTGAAAAACACTTTCATACCGATCATCACGATACGTTCTCACGCCGTTAACCATTGAAATTTCCTGTTTATGAAAACTCGCTTTGCCCTCATCGTCGGTCTCGGAGCACTGGTCATGCTTGGCGCTTTCTTTTTCACGCGCAGCCAAAACACGATCACGGAAGTCTCCCCGCCCGAAAGAACTCCTCTCCGCGTCCACACCGAACGGATTGCCGAACGCGAAACCGTGCATCTGGATTTTTCTTCCGCTGGCACCATCGGCTATGAAAGCGAGGCTGTACTCACCGCCCAAGTCGCTGGCACCATCGTCTCCGCGCCACTGGAAATCAACCGCCGTGTCACCCCAGGACAACTTTTGTTCAAGATAGATGAGACCGGCAGTGCCATCGCGTCGCAAGAAGGTTTTCAAAGCGCCGACATCCAACAAGCGAAGCTTCGTCTCGAAAATGCCGAAAAAGACTACACTGAGGCCAAACACAATGACGAACGGGACGACACTACCGCGTCCGGAGTCGCCAAAAATCAAGCCCGTAACAACCGTGATATCGCCTCACTGACCTACAAGGCACTGTTAGACAAGCGGCTCGTTAAAAGTCCGATTACTGGAATCCTCACCATCAAGAACGGAAATCTCCACGACACCGTCACTGCCGGTACACCTCTGGCAGTCGTCAGCAACGGCAAAAAAATCATTCGTTTATACGTAAGCGACAACGAACGCCCGCTTCTCACGCCGGGACAAACCATCTCATTCAGTCAAGATATTGCTGGTATCGAACGTCTCTCCGGCACTATTCTCCGTGTCTCGCAAAGTGCGGATGCCGCTACTCGGCGCTTTCTTGTGGAGGCGGAAAGTTCCGATCCACGGTTCCGTGATGTGCCCGCCGGATCAATTGTCACGATTTTTGCCACACTCAAAAAAACCGCCAGAGCAGGAAATTTTTTCCTTCCGCTTTCGGCGCTCTTGCGCGAACAGAACGGCAGCGCTCTTTTCCTCTACGAAGATGGAAAAGCAAAACGGGTTCCGATCACACTGGTCACTATCATCGGTGAAACGGTAGAACTCTCCGGCATCGCTGATCGTGAAAGCCGTGTCGTGATGACTGATGTCAAACAAATCAAAGACGGCGATGCCCTTATCCTCGAATAATATATTCCTCTATGTCGCCCGCACCAGAACAATCCTCCCACACAGAAGCCTCTTCGGATTCTCGCTACCTCTCACAACTGCAGTTTGATCCGGAATTGAAAAAAGGATTCTTTCATTTTTTCGTGGCACACACGCGTGTCGTCATCCTATTCATCATTCTTCTTTCCGGTTGGGGAGCCTATTCCTACACGGTACTTCCGCGCGAATCCAACCCCGAAGTCAAAATCCCCATCGCTATCGTCACGGCAGTCTATCCGGGAGCATCTCCGGGAGACGTGGAAGAACTCGTTACCAAAAAAATCGAAGCGGAGGTCTCTTCCCTCAAAGGAGTCAGCAAAATAACATCCACGTCCGCGAACTCGATTTCCGTTACCAGTATCGAATTCGACGCCAGTGAAAATATCGAGGATGCCGTGAGAAGCGTCCGCGACGCGGTCAATGATGCCGTCCCGGAACTGCCGGATGATGTCCAAGCACCCACCGTCAACGAAGTCTCCTTCGATGACCGACCGATGCTTACCATCGTGTTGACCGGTCCTTACGACGGCTTCGCTCTCCGCGCTCACGCAGAAATAATCCAGGATGCCCTAGAAAAAATCCCCGGGGTACGAGATGTCGTCCTCTCAGGCGGAGATAAAAGCGAATTCTCCGTCGCGTATGATCCCGCCAAACTGGCTCTGTATACACTCTCTCCCCAAGAAGCCAACCGTGCGATACAGAGTACCAATATCGCCGTTCCCGGAGGCAACTTCGACGGCAAAGCATTCGTCTATCCGATCCGCTCGGACAGCCGATTTTTCGATCTCGCCACACTCGCTTCTCTCCCTATCCGCAACACTGCTGATGGAGCCACTGTTATACTCAAAGACATCGCGGAAGTGGAAGAACGCGCCATCAAGCGTACCACGCTCTCCCGTCTCTCTATCGATGGCGCAGCACCGGAAAATTCCGTCACCATCGATATCATCAAGAAAACCGGCGGCTCCATCATCGACATTGCCGCAGCATCCAAAAAAACAACAGCCGATCTCGTTGCCACGTTTCCTCCCGGTATGCAGACTGACGTCACCATCGACTTCTCCAAAAAAATCAGCGATGATTTCGCCAAACTCGGACGGGACTTCGCTATTACCATCGCGCTCGTCATCATCACCCTGTTTCTCATCGTCGGTTTCAAGGAAGCCCTGATCGCCGGACTGACTATTCCTCTGGTTTTTTTCGCGACCTTCGGCACGATGCTCCTGACCGGAACGTCACTGAATTTTCTCTCACTCTTCTCGCTTCTGCTCGCGCTCGGACTCTTGGTGGATGATGCTATCGTCGTCGTTTCCGCTACCAAACAGTATCTCAACAGCGGAAAATTCACTCCGGAAGAAGCAGTGCTGCTCGTCCTGCGTGATTTCAAAGTCGTTCTTCTGACTACCACGCTGGCGACCACTTTTGCTTTCCTTCCACTTCTCCTCGCCTCCGGAATGATCGGGCAATTCATCAAATCCATCCCGATCACGGTTTCCACCACGCTCATCTCCTCCCTCATCATCGCGCTCCTTATCAATCACTCGCTCGCGGCGATGCTGGAGCGTATCCGCCTGACAGTCGGGATATTCTGGGCGCTGCTGCTCTCCGCGCTGATAGGCGGACTCTTGGCGATTCTTTTCATCGAAAGCCCGCTCCGTTTCTTGGTTGCCAGCCTCGCGCTCGCCGTCTTCATCGCCCTTGCTTACTTCCGCTGGATCGGCAGCGGAGAAAAACTCCTCCAAAAAAATACCCTCCTGGTCGCCCGGGAAAAAACCGATGACACACTGATCAAAGCCAAGATCAACGAACAACGCGCGCACGATACCAAACTCTTTGACCGACTGATGCACGGCATCATCCGTATCGACCATTTCATCCCGGCTTATGAACGGACCCTGCGTTTTATCCTGACATCCAAGAAACGTCGCCTGATCACGCTTGCCGGAGTGGTCGTTCTCTTTCTTGCCAGCACACTGCTTCCCGTCAGCGGGCTGCTCAAATCGGAATTCTTTCCGCCGTCCGATGAAGACACCCTCTTCATCAATATTACCGCGCCGATCGGCACCACGCTGGAGCGTACCAACAGCATCGCCAAAGAGGTCGAAGAAAAATTGCGCCAGTATCCGGACATAGAAAACTTTTCCACGCTGGTCGGCAAGCCGGCACCCTCACAAAATCGCGCCGGCAGCGTCATCGGCGATGCGTCTCACACGACCGGCATCGTCATCAGCCTCATATCAGCCGATGAGCGTGACATCGCCTCGTATGATTTTGCCACCCAAATCCGCCAAGACCTCTCAGATATCCGCGATGCCGACATCACCGTAGAATCCCAAGCGGGCGGACCGCCCTCCGGCGCCGCTTTCGAGGCCCGTATCAGCGGTGAAAACCTTCAAGAATTGGATCGCATCACGAATGAATTCAAAAATATCCTCGGCAGCATCGATGGGGTCACCGGTATCGATGTCTCCCTGAAAGAAGCCCCCGCGGAATATACCTTCACTCTCGATTATAATCGGATGCAACTCCTCGGCGTGGATGCCTCATCTATCGGTTCTCTTTTACGGATGGCGGTTTCCGGCAGCGAGATAACCAAAATTATCCGTGACAACGACGACATCAAGGTGATCGCGCGCATCGATGAGCGGGCTCTCCCCTCGCTTGATGCCCTCCAAAACATCCAAATCGTCAACAAAAGCGGGAACCCGGTCTATCTCAAAGACGTCGCGAACATAGAACTCAAGCCTTCGGTCAATGCCATCACACGCATTGATGAGAAACGCGTCGTCATCCTCTCCGCCGGCGTCGTCGGCGATACCAACGCTCAGGAAGTGGTCAAAGCCTTTCAGGAAAAAGTTGCTGAGAAGAACTCTCTTCCCGAAGGGTATGCCATAGCCTACGGCGGAGAAAGTGAAGAAAGTGCCAAGTCCGTTCAATCCATTCTCCAGGCGATGATCCTCGCCGGACTCCTCATCGTCTCAACTCTGATTATCCAGTTCAACTCATTCCGCAAAGCCTCCCTTGTGCTCGTCACCCTGCCACTCGCGCTCATCGGGGTGTTCATCGGACTGACGCTTTTCCAGATTCCCCTCTCCTTTCCGGGATTGATCGGCATCCTGGCGCTCTTCGGTATCGTCGTCAAAAACGCTATCATCCTGGTAGATAAAATCAATATCAATCTCGCTACCGGCATCCCCTTCCTTGAATCCATCATCGACGCGAGCAAATCGCGTCTCGAGGCGATCTTCATCACCTCACTGTGCACCATCCTCGGAATTATTCCTATCACGCTTTCCGACGATCTCTGGCAGGCGCTCGGTTCCGCCATCATTTTCGGATTGATGTTTTCTTCCTTCCTCACCCTGTTCATCGTTCCGATACTCTATTCCTTCTTTGCTACCCGTGAAGAACGTGCACTCTAAAAGAAAAGGCTACATATGGTTCAACTTCCGGCTCTTGACTTTTTGATGCTTTGAGTGCATACTGAGCAATCAGCACGTTAACAATCTGAAACATTCACCCATCCCCCACCCCTTACCAAGGAGACAAAAAATGACCACCAACTACTGTGAGAATTGCGGAACCAAATATTCCCCAAAACAACAACAGCAAATCCTTTTCGAAACAATTCCGGAGGTGAAATGCGCTGTCTGCGGAAGCGTCCGTTACTTTTACTCCATTCCGATAGCTATCCTCTTGCAACCAGTCGTCACTGTCGCCGGCGAGACAGGTCTCCTCGTCATACGTCCAGAAGAAGCGAAAAATCCAGGACAAACCCAGAATCTCCCCAGCTGTTTTTTCCATAGCAGCGAAGACACCAGACAAGTCCTTATCAGGGAAACCGGCATTGACATCAACCCAGACACCCTCCGTAACTTTGGTGTCTGTACCGATCCTTTTGACAAATACCTATTAGTATTCTTTGTCAATGAGACGGTACTGTACGAAAAAGATCTTATGCTGGATGAAGAACCAGTTTGGAGATGTATCATAACCGGGTACGAGGACGAAAAATTTCTCTTTCCGACTGAGAAAAAAGTGGTAAAGGAATTTTTCGATGAGCTCTGGTACAATGAGCCCGATAGATGAAAACAACAGAACAAAGGAGACCTGTTATGGTGCAAATCTTCCCCAATCGTTGCGACCAGTGTGGAAAAGTGTACACCAAAAAAATACAAGAGGAGTTTGCCAGTGGTGTCGGGTTCATAACCTGCACCGGAAGAAGCTGTCGTGCCGTACGAGAATTCCCGAGCAGTCCGATAGCCGTACTCCTGCAACCCGGAATCGAAGAAACGCACGGCAATACAGGACTCGTGATAGTTGCTTCAGACCGCGATAGTAATAGATGGATTCTTCCCAGCGGGTGCATATGCGTGAATGAAAGCGCCGAAGAGACGCTCGGACGGATAGCGAAAGAGACGCTCGGGATCACTCTAAACCCTCAAAATCTTCATGACTTTTGCACGAAGAGTAATCCCAAAGAACAAGAACACTTGTCGTTTTACATCAATACGACGCGCGTTCATTTGAGTCAGTTGTTGACGCGTATGTTTCTCAATACGCCAAAGAAGATCAGGATAATCCAGACGACGGAGGGAATATTCTTTGAATCCCCCCTCCATTCTTATGCGGCCGAAAAGTTTCTTCTGGAAATATGGGGGAGGCGCCCATTGTTCTGAAATGCAGAAGAGCAACGACTCATAAAAAGGCACTCTTTCCTACTGGATAGAGCGCCTTTTTTTCTTGGCTTCGAAGAGATTTTCAGCGCCTGATTGATTTTTTCAGAACTTTCTTCAGATATTGTCCGGTGTAGGAATGTGGCATCTGTGCCACGGCTTCGGGCGTACCGACTGCCACGATCTTGCCACCACCCGCTCCGCCTTCGGGTCCGATGTCGATAATATGGTCCGCGCTCTTGATGAGATCCATATTGTGTTCTATGACGATGACCGTGTTGCCTTTGACGACCAGCGTCTCGAGGATCTCGATCAGTTTTTTGACGTCCTCGTAGTGCAAGCCGATGGTCGGCTCGTCGAGGAGGTAGATGGTGCGTTCGTAAAGCTTGCGGTAGAGTTCCGACGAGATTTTCACGCGCTGAGCCTCGCCACCCGAGAGCGTCGTCGCCGATTGTCCAAGCTTCAGATAGCCTAAGCCCACTTCGTTCAATGTTTTTAACCGATCGGCGATCGCCGGAATGTCCGCAAAAAACGAAAATGATTCTTCGATCGTCATTTCCAATACCTGATGGATGTTTCTCTGCTTGTATCTGACCTCCAGCGTCTCTTTGGTGAAGCGTTTGCCATCGCAAACATCGCAGGGAACATACACCGTCGGCAAGAAGTGCATCTCCACCGCGATGAAGCCGTTCCCCTCGCAGGTTTCACAGCGCCCTCCGGGACGATTGAATGAGAAACGCCCCGCCCGCCAACCGCGTACTCGCGCTTCCTCGCTCGCCGCGAACAGATCCCGGATATGCGTCCACGCGCCGGTATACGTCACCGGATTCGACCGTGGAGTACGCCCGATCGGACTCTGATCGATCAAGACCGCACGCGACAGGTACTCCGAGCCCGCAAAGGAAGTGCAGTTGAACACCTTGTTGGATTTGTAGCGCCGGTCGAAACGCGCCTGCAAATTTTTGTGGATGATTTCGTAAAGAAGTGTCGATTTGCCCGATCCGGAAACTCCGGTGATCACATTGAAACGCCCGAGAGGAATCTCGACGTTCATATCTTTGATATTGAACAGATTGCCGCCGCGCACTCTGAGCGCGCCTTTTTCTTTGCTCCGACGGGTTTGCGGAATTGCGATCATCTCTTCGCCCCTGAGATAGGAGAGGGTCAAGGATCCGCTGGTATTCTTGGGAGCCGTAAGCAGATCATCGAGGTATCCTGAGACGACGATCGCTCCGCCGTGCACTCCCGCACCCGGACCGATGTCGACGAGATAATCCGAAGCGAAGATCGTATCCTCATCGTGTTCGACGATGATGATAGTATTCCCGAGACTCTGGAGGGCCTTCAATGTTTCGATCAGACGATCGTTGTCGCGCTGATGCAGACCGATCGTCGGTTCATCGAGCACATAAAGCGCACCGACGAGCTGCGAACCAAGCTGGCTCGCCAGCCGGATGCGCTGGGCTTCTCCGCCTGAGAGAGTATTGGCACGTCGATCCAGCGTGAGATACTTCAATCCGACATTCAGCAAAAACTGTAACCGAGCGCCGATTTCTTTGAGGACAGTGGCGGCAATCTGCCGCTCCCGTTCCGTACATTTCAGTTCATCAAAAAATGCTTTCGCTTCGGCTATCATCATACTGGTCACTTCCACGATATTCTTCCCCCCAATCATTATGAACAAAGCCTCTTCGCGCAGTCGCGATCCATTGCAGGTTTCGCACGGTTCATCGCCGAAAAAATGTTTGGTCCCGAGACCGTTGCAGGCCGGACACGCCCCGTACGGAGAATTGAAGGAAAACAGACGTGGTTCCACTTCCGGATAGGAAAAACCGTCATACGGACAGGAAAATTTCGACGAGAGCACCATACTTTCGGATCCGATCCGTACATTGACCAACCCCTCACTTTCTTCTAATGCGCGCTGGACTGCTTCCGACAAACGTTCATTGGAAGTTTCCGGAAATTTTTCAAATTCGATGAGCGGCAATTCGTCCACGATCAGATCAATGTTGTGCTTTTTATTTTTAGAAAGAACGATCTGCTCGCGCAGACTCTTGCGGCTACCATCGAGAAGAATTTCCGTAAAACCGCGTCCAAGAGCATTGTAGAGCAATTGATAATACTCACCCTTGCGCCCGCGCACCACCGGAGCGCTGATGAGCAACATCTCCTTGTTCCGTGATCCTGCTGATTTTTTTGGATTTTTAGGATATACGAGCGCTTGTCTCACTTTTTCTGAAACGATCTGAAGCATTTCTTCCGGCGATAATTTCTCTATCGCTCTCCCGCAGAGCGGGCAGTGCGGACGACCGAGGCGCGCGTACAAGACACGCAGATAATCATAGATTTCTGTCACGGTCGCCACCGTGGAGCGCGGGTTACGACTGGCGGATTTTTGATCGATGGAGATGGCCGGCGACAATCCGACGATCTCATCCACATCGGGTTTCTGCATCGTGTTCAAGAACTGCCGGGCATAGGTGGAGAGCGACTCCACGTAGCGACGCTGTCCCTCGGCAAAAATAGTGTCGAAAGCGAGCGAGGATTTTCCCGAGCCGGAAAGCCCCGTAAAGACCACCATCGAATTCCGAGGCATACTCACGGTGATATTTTTCAGATTGTGGGTCCGGGCACCCTTCACGACGATCCATTCGGATGGAGCAAGCATATCAGAGGCGTTTTTCCGCGCAGTGCTTTTTGACATAGTATGAAAATAGAAGGAAAGACAGTATACCATGAAGAAGCGGAGGTATCAAACCACGATACCATTCCCGAAAACATCATGGTGTTTCTGATAAAAAGTTTTTTCTGAGAAGCTTGAAGTTTTTTTGAGCATGGTTCCGTCGCTTCGGCGGATCAAAAAAAATTCAGCAAGGGGCTTGTCGGCTGGGACAAGCTACTGGTTCTCAGAAAAAACTTTTTATCAGAAACACCCCTTGACATTCTGGCAACAAAAATTATTTTTCAAAATACTTCCGATGAAAAACTTCTCCGTCAAAGGTATTCGAGTACCGTGCGGTAATCATCCTCACGCTCCAGATGCACGACCAGCTCGACACTACCCGCGGGCAACTGTTCGCTGAAAGATTTGAAATCGGCGAGCCAATCCAGACTCACCAGATAATCAGAAGTAACGAGATTCGTCTTGGCACAGAACACCCTATTCCGTCTCCAAAAAAGAGAAAGGAGATTGCCGATAAACGCGCCGTGGAGTCCTGTCAGCATGCCCTTCTTACCAAAACGAATATAGGATACCGAGTATTCCTCCGCCAACTCGATGAATACCCTAAAAAATGGCGGGAAAAAATGCAGGTGTTCGTGAGAATTCAGTCCATCAGGCAGACGACCGAAGAGCTCTTCGAAGCGCTCTATCTGATCGCGCCATTCGGCTTCCACTCTCTTGACCGTCACGAGACCAAGCATAAAACAGAAGAGAAAATTGATCCCCCGCCAGAGAGCATTCTCTGAAACCTTGTCTCCGCTTTTCAGGAGTCCGATAAGCTCGAGATGCAAGTCGATCTTCACGCCCGTCGCCTTGAGAGCTGCCGCCTGTTCGGAAGAGACATAATTGATGAGTACCGCCACCCGATCCACCTTGCCTTCGTGCACTAAGCGCAAAATCGGCTCCGCTGTCTGACGGATACCATAATCATCTGCGGTCACTATAAAACTCTCACGAATTTTTCGTGTCATATAAAAATAATTATTTCCTCCCTATTGTTGCAAAAAAACGAGTTGAGGGCAAGCTCTAAAAACAAACCCTCCTCGTCTGCCATGGAGGAGGGTTTCTAACTGGTAATTTCTCAAAGCGACTACGGTGTAGCGGTCGGAGTTTCAGTCTCTCCTGTTTCTCCAAAAGCGTTCTTGAGTTCCAAACGAGCGGTGGCGACCGTTGCTTTGAAATCAGCCAGTGCCTGCTTGACGGCAGTCCGACGTGTTTCCGCGAGCCCCTTCACTTGCGCTCCCACCTTCTCTGACTCCTTACGATCACTCTGCAAAGCGGTGCGGGCGGCCTCTAGTCCGCTCTTGAAATCAGCCCGAATAGTTGCCTGATCGGTGCCGCTCTCACAGGCTTTCTGTGCCTTGTCAAAAGTCACCTCAACAGCACTCTTAAACGTCGCTACCGCGTCTTGCATATCATCCTTGCGCCCAGCGACCGCCGCGTCTACGCCCTTGCGGAATTCGACGATGGCAGCATCAACCACGTCACGGCGCGTATCAACCGCTGCTTCGACGGCTTTCTGAAAGTCTTCAACGGCCTCTTTTTGCTCGTCAGTTTTAGCTCTCCCTGATAATTTTTCGTACATCGCATTGCGCCGTTCATCCGCTTGAGAACGGTTTTCCTCAAACTTCGCTTCACGTTCATTGCGTTTCGTTTCCAATATATCCGCGTGATTCCCTTTGCGCTCATCAAACTGAGAACGGCGTTCAGCCATAGTGGCAGAAATTTTCCGGGCACTCTCGACAAAACGCGAACAGAACGCTTCCTGGCGATTTTCTTTTCTCTCAGCCATCCGCTCATCGCGCTTGGCTTGCATCTCTGTCATTTTCTCCTGCCTGTTTTCCGTCCGCTGTGCCCGCTGCGCTTCACGTTCTTCAACAGTCATCGCCAAAGCAGACACCGGCAACACCAAAACCCCGATACTCAAAAGAGAAAACCCGCCCAATAGATATTGTTTACAAGCTATTTTCATCATAAGAAGTTTCAAAGTGAGTTACACTATTGCTGTCAGCCTCTATATCGGCGATTTCGCCATTTTCCTCCTCATCCAACGCCGAAAGATCCATAGAAGATTCTTCCTGAATACTGAGAATCACATCGTCAATCGTTTCCGGCACAGCTGCTTTCTTTTGCTGAGATTCGGTGACCGTAGATTTCTGCATCATCCTGCCATCATCGATAACCACCGGTGCCTGAAACTGCTGGTAAACGGAAGCGAACAAAAGTCCGATTCCGACAACACCCACCACCAGCCCGATAATATGCTTTTGTGGCATAGAGTTTTTATGTTATGTGGATTATATATGTGTGTATAAGTCTGTAAAAAATTTCCTCCTCTATTGACATCAGTATACCACATTATTTACCACGAAACAAACATTGCTTACATTCCATTCTGAAGTGCAAGAGTTCAACCGCCAAAAAATTACTTTTGATGGCTGAACTGAGATGCCAGATACTGCACTTCAGAATAGAACTCGGAATTACTTCATCTCTTGGAAGTTCTTTTCTGCTTGAGAGGGAGCTTCTTATTGGGATGACCATCGAGCGCAAGCTCAAGCGCTTGGATCTCGTCGCGAAGAATGGCCGCCGTTTCAAAGTCGAGTGTCTTCACGGCTGTGCGCATTTCTTTCTGTTTGAGCGCGATAAGCTTCTTCGGATCTTTGGCAAAAATTTCCTGATCTAAGAGCACGTTGGCGCGCACGGCTTTCTCGTGCTCGCTCTCTAAATGCTCGGTGATATCGTGAATGGTTTTCTTGATCGTCTTCGGCGTGATGCCGTGTTTTTTGTTGTGCGCCATCTGGAGTTTCCGGCGGCGATTGGTTTCGTCAAGCGCATACTGCATCGAGCTGGTCACACGCTCGGCATACAATACCACTCGTCCGGAAACATTGCGCGCGGCGCGCCCGATGATCTGGATGAGCGAGGTCTCCGAGCGGAGAAATCCCTCTTTGTCTGCATCCAAGATGCCAATGAACGTCACTTCCGGCAGATCCAGTCCTTCCCGCAAGAGGTTCACCCCGACCAAGCAGTCGAATTCCCCCTTGCGAAAAGCGGTCAAGATCTTGATGCGCTCGATCGTTTTGATATCGCTGTGCACGTATTCGGCCTTGATCTGTTTTTCTTTCAGATACGTACTCAGGTCTTCCGCCATTTTTTTCGTCAAGGTCGTTGCAATAGTCCGTCCGCCTTTTTTGATTTCCATTTCGGTCTGCACTATGAAATCGGCGATCTGTCCGGGATAGTCATCAGTCTGATAGATCGGCAATACCACGACCTCCGGATCGATGAGACCTGTCGGACGGATGACTTGTTCGACTATCTGTTCACTCGCCTCGCGCTCATAGTCTGCTGGTGTCGCCGAAGTGCACACCACCTGTCCGACGCGCTCCATAAATTCCTCAAAGCGGAGGGGACGATTGTCGAGGGCGGACGGCAGACGGAAACCATACTCGACCAGCGTTTTCTTGCGCGCCTGATCGCCGGCATACATACCTCGGAGCTGCGGTAGCGTCACGTGCGACTCATCGATAATCGTCAGGAAGTCTGGCTTGCCATCGGCAGTGTGAGGAAAATATGACAGGAGAGTTTCCGGCGGTTCGCCGGGCTCTTTGCCAGACAGATGGCGCGAATAATTCTCAATACCACTGCAGTACCCGATTTCTTCCATCATCGCCAAATCGTAATTCGTGCGTCGCCTGAGACGCTCCACCTCAAGGAGTTTGCCGTCCGCCTCAAGCGCCTTAAGTCGTTCCTCCAATTCGAGACGGATGCCTGCCAGCGCCTGTTCCTTGTCATCCTTATTCGTGACAAAGTGTTTCGTCGGAAACAAAAAGATATCCTGAAACGTCTCAAGTATTTTCTGCGATACCGGATCGACTTTTGTGATGCTGATCAATTGTCCACCGGACAGTTCCAGCACATAAATGTATTTTTCCGAAATCGGCATCACTTCCACGCGGTTGCCCAGACTGCGGAATTGTCCCGGAGAGAGGTCGGCAGAGGTACGTTCGAAATGGATGGCGACCAGACCGCGTAACAATTCCTTCTGCAGATAGGGCATCCCCACTTCCAATCGAAGATTTTCTTTTGCATATTCCGCCGGAGAGCCGAGTCCATAGATGCACGACACCGACGCCACGATAATCACGTCGCGGCGCGTCAGGAGCGACTGGGTGGACGCGTGACGCAAACGGTCGATCTCCGCGTTTATCTGCGCGTCTTTCTCGATGTAGGTGTCCGTCACCGGCATATAGGCTTCCGGCTGATAGTAATCGTAGTAGGAGACGAAGTAATGCACCGCGTGATCAGGAAAGAATTCCTGATACTCCTGTGCCAGCTGAGCGGCGAGCGTCTTATTATGCGCGATGACGAGTGTCGGCTGATCCATCTCTGCGATGACATTTGCCATCGTAAACGTCTTGCCAGAACCGGTCACGCCGAGCAACGTCTGGAGACGCTTGCGCTCCTCTAGCCCCCTGACCAAAGATGCTATCGCCTGTGGCTGATCGCCGGCCGGCTGGTAATCGCTGCGAAGTTTGAATACTGACATAAAAGAATCATTTCTTGCCCCGGCTGAACACATCAATCAACGTATGGGAGTGTTTCTTACAGTACTCCACAAAACGCTGTCCCCTCCCTTGGTGCATATACAAAAAAATAATGACGGAGAGAATGGCGATGACAATCAATGTGTTCAGAGCGAATCTGATCGGCTCCATCTCACGCCAGAACGTATGCAGTTCGGAGAGCCCCGCATAGCCGGCATACAGATATAAAAGATCTTTGAAAAAATTACCGCCGTACGTGGCGGCGAGAAAGACGCGTACATCCATCTTGATGATGCCAGCGGCGAGTGACACGGGAAGTGACGGAAAAAAAGGGATAGCGCGGAGCACAAACAGCACGCCACCGTCTTTCCAGTGATGTCCAGTGAAGCGCTTGCCGATACTTTCTATATCCGTATGCTTTACCCCGAAATACTTCACGAGGGGCTTCATCAAAATATCTTCCAGTTTGTCGCCGACAACGTAATATACCCACGCGCCGAGCGTCTTTCCGAGGTTGCCGATAAGTGCCAGCAGAAAAAGATATCCGAGCGAACGCCCATCGATGAGCGCCAACGATCCGGCCGTTCCCATAATAAGCAGCGGCGGGATCGGACTGATGATTTCCTCAAAAAAAGACCCGATAAAAACGAACCACTCGAGCGGTACCTCCGTCGCGTATATCTTGACGAATTGTTCAACGGCAGCGAGAAAGTTCAATAGCATAGAAAATATGAAGCATATTGTTCCAGTATAGCGCAAAGAGAACGGCCCCGCCACGGGACTGTTCTCTTTTTTACCAATTTGACCGATGAAAAAAACCTTTTGTCTCTGCTCTCGACTCAGAAGCCTCTCTCGGTTACCAGAAAAACCAGCCCCCAATCAACGGCGGAGAAGCTCTTTTTTCTGAACCGAGAGGGCTTCTTCAGACAAGGAGAGCAACCAACAAAAGATTTTTCTTCATCGGTCTTCACTGGATTGTCAAACAAAGATCCAATCTGCATTAATCCACGAACGTCAGCGCGTTGCCCTTCTTGTCTCCGCGACCGGTACGGCCGATGCGATGGATATAGTCTTCGTAATTTTCCGGCAATTCATAGTTGATGACGTGCGTCACATCCGGAATATCCAATCCGCGCGCCGCTACATCCGTTGCGACGAGCACTGTCAATTCATCATTCTTGAAGCGGCGCAAAGCGCGAGCCCGCTGAGATTGCGACTTGTCGCCGTGAATGGAGTCCGCCTTGAAACCGCGGTCTTCCAACCGGCTGGCAAGTTTCTCGACACCGTGTTTCGTACGACCAAAAATCAGGACTTTTTTTAGTTCCGGCATAATCAGCAGATTGTGGAGGACTTCGATTTTTTCTTCTTTCGGTCCGACGCGCACGATGTCCTGATCGACATTTTCCGACGTCGCCCGGGATTTGATCGTGATAGTGACAGGGTCATTCAAAAACTTCTGCGCCAGATCCAGTATTTCTCTCGGCATCGTCGCGGAGAAGAACAGCGACTGCCGCGGCGTCTTCATCAGCGCCACGAGATACTTGATATCGTTGATGAATCCCATATCGAGCATCCGATCCACTTCATCGAGCACGATGTTGTTGAATTCCGCGATGTGCAATTTCTTGCGTTCGATGAGATCCTTGAGACGCCCCGGCGTACCGATGACGAAGCTCGGGTTGCGAGAAAGACTGCGCAGCTGATCTCCCATATGCGCCCCGCCGATGCAGAGTGCGGAACAGAGCCCGGAACCAGTCGCGAATTTGCGGAGCTCGTCTTCGATCTGAAGCGCCAATTCGCGCGTCGGCACGATGATGAGGACTTTTTCAGTCCTGTGCTTGAACGTCTTGTGAATGAGCGGCAAAAGAAAGGCAGCGGTCTTCCCGGTACCCGTATTGGCAATACCGATCACGTCGCGACCATTGAGGATATGCGGAATAGTGCCGTCTTGAATCGGTGTCGGATGGACATAGCCAGCGGCAGCGACATTGGCTTTCAACTTGCTGTGCATCTCAAAATCAGCGAAACGATGCTTCGGATTGAAGACTTCGGTTTCGGTCGTCTGAATGGCCTTTTTGACGAACTGCGTCAGGTCAAGCGCGCGTGCCTGTGGCGCTCTCCGTCTTCCACGGGACGTCGGTCTGCCGGCACGATTGACAGAGGGACGCGAAGAGGATTTTCCTCTTGGGTTTCTACTGAACATTATTGTAAATGTTACTGAATTAGTCTTAGCTCTTCTTCCCTCGAAGAGCTAAGACTCCCAAAGGATGCAGAGTCAGGCAATATGCCGACTCTTGAGTAAGATATCCATTAAAGCAGATAAAAGATAAGGTGTCAAGTTTACCCGCCCTAGGTTCAACAA
>JAHFOM010000019.1:0-5039 GCA_023261685.1 Candidatus Moraniibacteriota bacterium
TGTTGGGGGCCGTGCTCTCACACCCCCTACCCGTCATAGCCTTGGTGAGCTATTACCTCACCAACAAGCTGATAGGACACAGGCTTCTCCTAAAGCGATAAATCTTTACTCCGTAGAGCACATCGTGTATTGTCACGGATTTCTCCGAGTTATTCACGACTTTAGGGAAAATTCCTATGTTATCCGAACCCGTTTGCCGTGGGTCTAAACCCACTCGACTTGCATGCCTTATCCACGCCGCCAGCGTTCATCCTGAGCCAGGATCAAACTCTCAATAAGAAAATTCAATCCAATCTACTCCACTTCGTACCCGAAGATAAAAAATGAGATAGAAAAAAATTCAATTTAGTTGGTAGCATCACTGCTACCGAATAGAGATTCTTCCGTGCAATTCACCACGCGATTTACCGAAGTAAATTTTGCGTGGCTTCTTACAATTATCTCGCAAAACAACCCGAGGGTTATCGCGAGACAAGGACTAACCACAAAAGATCATGATTTTCCCAAAGCGGACTTCCGCCCGAGGCGGATCAGCCTTGGGCTGAAACCACAAAAAATTGTGATTATTTTATTGTTTTGACTCATCAATTGTTAAGTTACTGTTCACCCTGTCTTCTCTCAAAGAAAAAAACAGATAGAAACAAAAGCAAACCCGAGCCCCAGAGACTCATAGATTGCTTAACCAGTATAGGGGTGGTATGGAATCCTGTCAAGCTCCCGTAAAAGCCAAAATATTCCCCTCTGATATCTTGCTTTTCTACCCATTTTTTACACTTGACAAAAGTGTAAAATAAGTATATAATGTTTAAAAAATTTCTCTTCTGTCTACCACTTCAAAATATGCTATACTTGAGATGAAAAGCCTTCAGAATGGAGATGCGCAAAATTGAAACCCACCTGAATTGTCAGGGAAAAATATATTTTTTCCGTTACTTTTTTTCAAGGGATTCAGCCGCTCTCTTGCATTGAGGGCTTTTTATATATCCAAAATGAGCACTTTTCATTGCTCCTCTATCAACCCAAGCTTCTGAAGACGCGAACGGATGGCGCCCGGCTTGCGGCCGAGGGTCCTGCTGATGTCCGCATAGGTCAGGTGCTCCGAGAAAAGATTCGCCAGCCGTTCATCATCGGCAGTTGACCACGGGCGGTAGGCATTGGGATGCTGCTCTCGGATCTTCTCGACAGAAAATGATACCGGCGAATCCTTCTCAGCCGTTTTTTTCTTCGTCTTGTCAGATTTTTGGATTTTTGTTTTTTTGCCACCGCACCGCTCGATGAAATCATCGTGCAGATCGGTCAATGCATTGGCTTCAAGTGCCTGCAATGAGGCACTCTCTTTTTCCGACTGTTTGCGGAGATACTGATCCTCTTCCAGCACTGCCGGATGGACGCGAAGCGATTGTTGGTTGTAGCCGAGGAGATACAATCCCGAGAAACGCCGTACCCGAGAAAGCGCCACATACCCCTGACCAAATTCAAATACTTGACTGAGATCCATCACGGCGGCATCAAGACTCATCCCCTGGCTCTTATGAATCGTCATCGCCCACGCCAGACGGAGCGGCAGCTGGGTAATCTTGGCGCGCGTTTCTCCACCCTCTTCTATGATCCAATCCGCCGGTTCTACCGCGACTCGCGTCCCGCTTCTCGTCTCGACGATGGGAAAATGCGTTTCCTTGTCAAAACCAACCACCGTACCCAACGTGCCGTTCACGAACTTTCCCTGCGGATTATTCTTGGTAAACATCACCGAGGCGCCTTGTTTCAATTTCAACAACTCCGGAGAAAGACAGCCTTTCTTGAGTGCGTCGGTCAGTGCCTGCGGACCGCGGAGCGACATCGCGAAGGCAATCGCTTTGGCCGGCAATTTCGCAAGCTCCACGTCATTCACCCGGTCAACATCGATGTTATGTGAAAAAAGATTGGTCGTTTGTTCGTTCGCGAGAGCGTCACGAGCGCGTAAACGGGTCTCGATGTGGCGGATGTGCTCACTCTCAACTCGGTTGGCACGAATCGCCCCGAGCACATCGAGAAATACCGGGTCATCCTGGCGATGCTGTTCGGTCAGATAGCAGACCGTCGGATCAAGCGCCAGCCACGCTTCGGACTGAAACGCAAACTCGGGGGTAGCCTCTTCTTCCGGCAACTGCGACCACAGATCATCTTCAGTGACTGTTCTCCGTCTTGCCACTGGAGGAAGCTGAAAGAAATCCCCAACGCACACCACCTGCAATCCGCCAAAAGGGTCGAGGGAATCTCGCACGCCCTGACACACCCGATCCACCAGCGCGAATACTTTTCCATCGAGCATCGAAACTTCATCAATAATCAGCACGCGGGCTTTCTTGATGCGCTTGGCATAGTGGGGCAGGTCTTTGATGTGCGAGATGTCGCTTTTAGTCAGCTTGTCCTTGATCCCGATTCCGCTCCACGAATGAATCGTCATTCCACCGATATGCGTCGCCGCAATACCGGTCGAAGCCGTGATAGCGACTTCGATAGTATGTTTACGCAAATACTGCACATACTGATTGACCGTATGTGACTTACCGGCGCCGGGTTCTCCCGTCAAAAAAACATTGGCGCCCGTTTTCAAAATCGCGAGCGCTTCATCTTGGGTCATAGCGCGCGTTTAACAATAAGGTTCCTCGTATGCTCTGCTTGTGAGACGATCAACATTCCGTGCCTAATCCGCCCACACAGCTCTCAGTCGGCGGTTTGCCGCGCTCCGGACAGGTTTCAGAATAAATGCACGCCTGATCAGTGATAGTATTGATCTCCTCGTTTACCGCCGACCCATCGCCGTACGTGATCAAGATTTGATCGCCATCGGAGAATTCATACGCTCCCATCTCGCTGTTTGGTACACCATTCACATACAGCATCAATTTCTTTTCCGAAGTAGCGCAGAAACGAGTGCCGTCATCGGTCGCGAAACACTCATTTTCAAAACGCATACCGAGGGTCTGAAAGAAATAGCCGAGCGTGATGCCCATACGGTGCTTGTGAATGATAGTGCCGACACCATCGTGGAGGTGGGTATCCGCATCCAGCGGAGCCTCATCAGACGATTGGTATTTCGCCTGGGTAAAATCAATTTTTTGCCCGCTGAGATACACCGCGAAGTCGGCATGCTGATGAGTTTTTTCTCCGAGTACCTGCGCGCCTTCACCTTCCGCCTGTGGTCGAGGATATTTCACAAGCACAGCCTGTACCAAAACCTTGAAATCCTCATAACTCTTGGGATTGTCTATCTTTTCTCCGTTCAGAAAGAACGATGGCGTACCAGTGATACCGAGATTCATTCCGGATGACACATCACGCGCCACTCTCTCGCTTGTTGTAGAGGCGGTCACGTCTTTTTGGAACCGTGCCACATCGAGCTCCAGCGTCCGTGCGTACTCTTCAAACAGCGCCGGATCAGCAGTAGATTTGCGGCCCCACTTTCTTTGTTCAGTAAAAAGAAGGTCGTGCATCTCCTGAAATTTTCCCTGCTGTGCCGCCGCTTCCGCCGCCAGCGCCGATGTCATACCATTCTTGTGCATCGTAAGGGGGAAATAACGCGTCACTACCCGAAGATCATCAGGAAAATCCTGTTTCAACCGTTTCACCAGCGGGTAATACGCGCCACACGCCTCACACTCAAAATCAAGGTATTCGACCAGAGTAACTGGGGCGTCTTTTGGACCTGCCACATAGTCGGCATCGGTTACGGTCAAAAGCTCATCTTTGACAATCGCCTTGTCTGCAGGCTCAGAGAAAGCTAGCCACACCAATCCTCCGGATATCGCTACTGCTCCCAGCAATGCCCATACAGAAAAAGATACGCGTGCCAACCGCTCCGTGACGTTCTTCCCGAACGAAAATTGTGTTTTCTTCTCTTGTGACATATGCCATTATCTTACAGGATAAATGGTATTTACCCCAGAGCAAGCTCTGGACACTGATACCGCCTTGGCAGTATCACTTCCGTGGCAAGCCACGGGGTATTCTACCTTGTGTTCCCGTCACTCGCTCGGAAACGAAAACAAGTTTTCGCTTCTCTCGCTTCGTTAGGGAATAAAAAACTGCGCGATAGAATTATTCGGTCGTGGTACCGTCAAACTCGGGATCATCAGCTACCGCTTCCGCCCGAGTTTTACGCACCATACCATCCTGATGGTGCGACGGAGCATAGATGGTATAGAGCCTGAGCGCTTCCGTGGCCGATGTATTGATGACATTGTGTTCTGATCCGGATGGTACGATGATACTATCACCATCGCCGACCACATACTCGCTCTCGTTGATGATAACTTTTCCCGTGCCTGCTTCAAAACGGAAAAACTGATCCGTACCACTGTGCGTCTCCAAACCGATCTCCTCGCCGGGATTGAGCGACATCAAGACCAACTGCAAATGTTCCCCCGTATAAAGCACCTTCCGGAAATACTCATTTTCAAGCGTCAATTGCTCGATAGAGCCGTAAAAGCCTTTTTTCATATATTTCTTCTGAGAAGATTACCGTGTACCTATAAAGTATACACGCTCTTCATATCTGAGCAAAATCAGTTCTGAAATTCGCCATCACGATCGAAACGGGCTCTCCACGCGAAAAAATTTATGGAAATATAGAGGAGAGACACTATAGTGAACAACGATCGATGATGCTCCGGATTCGCATCAGCCTGATCGACGAGAAACAGCGTGATAACGAACGCGATGAGTGGCAGAAGAATATCTATGAGCGTGTTATCCGATGCCTCGCGGATATGATAGCGTTTTTCCAGCAGTTCCCAGAAAATCGCCAGTATGAGCGTCACGAAGAAAAAAGGGAATACCGGAAACCCAAAAACGAGTGCGCCGAGCACCATCACCATCCCGAACAAAAAATGCGGCACCGACCACCAATCAAATGCCTTATGAAGAGGATGATATTTTTTGCGCATAGGGTATTGAGCGAGACAAGGACTACTCCGGTTGTGCGGACTTCTTTTTCTGATGACCGAGATTCTTGATGCCGAGGTTCTTCACTTTGCCCTCGAGACGATGTGCCTCAT
>JAHFOM010000019.1:5139-17200 GCA_023261685.1 Candidatus Moraniibacteriota bacterium
AAAAAACTCCTCTTCAATATTTCACGAATGAGGATTCAGGTCTTTTATTTTCTTCGCTGTCCGTTTCTCCAGTATCTTCTGTGTTTTCTCGCGGAGTGCCAGAAATTCATTGTGCAGTCCGAGCAGATCACTGTCCGACATATCTTCTACATCCAAAAGCTGGTTGCGAGCCCTCTTGGTGGAACGGATCAGTTCATCGAGCTTCAGGTGGATCGCCTTGGCATCGCGGTTCTGAGTATTCTGCACCAAAAAAATGATGAGAAAAGTAAGCACCGATGTGCCGGTGTTGATGACGAGTTGCCATGTGTCCGAATAATCGAAATACACTCCCGACAAGGCCCATATGACAATGACGGCAAAAGCGCTCGCAAAGGCCAGCGGCGATCCGACAATGATTGATATGCGTTGCGCCACTTTGTGAAAGAGATCATTCATATTTTTTATTTTTAGAAAACACTGATGCTGAACACAGACACATCACATACCTGCTATGCTCCTTCTTTTTTTGTAGGAATGAAACGCAGTGAAAGGGAATTGACGCAGTGGCGCGTGTCTTTGGGTGTGAGTCGCTCGCCAACAAACACGTGCCCGAGATGAGCGTCGCAATGTGCGCAGACTATTTCGGTCCGCCGTCCGTCTGCATCCGGGATATGCTTCACCGCACCCGTGATTTCCTGATCGAAACTCGGCCACCCGCACCCGGAATGAAATTTCGCATCAGAAGTGTAGAGCGACGTTTCACAGCGCCGGCAGACATAGGTTCCCTCCACAAAAAAATCATCATACTCACCGGTAAACGGAGGCTCCGTTCCTTTGCCCACGATGACCCGCTCTTCTTCTGGCGTCAGTGTCCGCATAACTACTTTTTGAGTGTTTTCACATCAGCCAGAATTTCTTCGGCGTGCTCATCGGTCTTGACGTTTGCGTAGATTTTCACGATTTTTCCGGTCGCATCGATAAGAAAGGTCGTCCGAACGATGCCCTCGTATTCGCGTCCCATAAATTTCTTCATCTTCAACACGCCATACTGTTCTACCACTGTTTTTTCAAAATCAGAAAGCAGTGTGAACGGCAAAGAATACTTCTCCGCGAATTTCTTGTGATTCTTGACCGGATCAGCCGAAACACCGAGCACCACCACTCCGGCGCGCTTCAGCTTGCTATAGCCGTCGCGGAAACTGCAGGCTTCTGCCGTGCATCCCGGCGTGTCATCCTTGGGATAGAAATAGAGTACCACCCATTTTCCCACATACTGTTTGAGCGAGTGCTCTTTCCCGTTTTGATCGGGCAAGGTAAACTGGGGCGCCTTCTGCTTGAGTTTGAGCTCCATAAGCATACTGTTAGCGGATAATCCCCTCCATATCGCTATTATAGCACGCCCTCTTTCTTTTTTCAAGCCAAAAAAAACTCCACCACATTCCCTTTCAGTGGTTTCAAAAATTTTCGAGAACGACCGGAACTGAACTACTCGTCCGCCAGCTGGCGGACTGCGTTCTGAGAACCCACGGTTCTCAGCGTTTCGCTGCTCTCCTCCAACTGAAAAACAAATGTTTTTCCGACCCTTTTCTTGTTCGAGTCCAATTCAAGACAGCATAAACAAAAACTTCCACATCAGAAGATGTGGAAGTTTTGTTGTGCGGGAGCGACCGGACTCGAACCGGCGACCTACTGCGTGACAGGCAGTCGCTCTAACCAGCTGAGCTACGCCCCCGTGTCTTTCCTGTTGTATATTTACTTTGTACCAGGGGCGAGACTCGAACTCGCGACCTCAGCGTTATGAGTGCTGTGCTCTAGCCAGCTGAGCTACCCTGGCATAAACAAAATTCACTAATTCAAACGAGATGAAGATAAAGACGTATCAGTACCTGTCACCTGCTGATAGTAAATAAAGCTGGTTGCGGGGGGGGTGGATTCGCCCGCTGGGCCTGGGATTTTTTCTTTCAGAAAACAATCCCTTCTCATCCACCAGCGAGCAAAACCGCTTGCTCGCTCCCCTGACTGCGCTTCATTGTATTTCGCTTGTTGCGGGGGGTGGATTCGAACCACCGACCTTCTGGTTATGAGCCAGACGAGCTGCCAGACTGCTCTACCCCGCTATATAGCTGACCAATAACTGACAACTTTTAACTTACAACAAAAATCCTAAAAAGGCAATCCGGCTCCTCGCCGCTATAAGCTGTAAGTTGCTGGTTATACCAGTGGGCGATTCAAGATTCGAACTTGAGACCTCGACATTATCAGTGTCGCGCTCTAACCAACTGAGCTAATCGCCCTTCACCTAAATGGCTGACACAACAAAAATCCTAACACAGAATGAGAAAAAGCTCAAGAGGCAAGGGAAAGTATGGTACGAAACTCCTCTCTGGTGACCGGAGTGATAGACAGTCTGTTCCCTGGTCGTAGAATCATCAAGTTCCGCAAGCTGTTTTCCCGTCGAAGCGCTGTAAGCGGAATCACTTGCTTGAACTGCTTCACAAAGCGCACATCGACCAGCATCCAGCGTGGATGTTCTTTGGTCGCTTTGGGATCATAGTAATCGCTCTTCCGATCAAACTGCGTCGCATCAGGATACGGGGTGCTCGCGACCTCTGCTGTCCCCGCTACACCGACTTCCCGGCAACTGGAATGGTAAAACAAAACTCCATCGCCCTTCCGCATCTCGTCACGCATAAAATTCCGTGACTGATAATTGCGTATCCCCGACCACGGTGTCACCACATCTCGCTTGAGATGCTCTATCGAATAACTCACCGGCTCACTTTTCATCAGCCAGTATCTTTTTTGCTTTGACATAGGTATTCAGCCCGTGTAATAAGAAAAAATATCAGATTATTCAATACAACTCCTCATTCTTAAAAGGAATCAAAGCAAACACCACCGCTTCAGTACAGTATTTTGTCCTGTCAATAACGTTGCCGGTCAGAACACCGACCAATCCGTTAGCTTGTTTTGAATTTACTCTCCCAAAAACGATGCTGTCCGCTTCGCTGAGCTCTTTCCCCTGTTGTATGAGTTCGGCGATTTTTTGAGGCAGGAAAAAAGCGCCTGTTTTCCCCTTGCCGAATTTTCCCTTTGCCGATTTTATGACCGCCCAAGTACATTCCGCCACTTCGGAATCCTTTTCTTCTATACCACCCTCGATGCCGACCCAGAAGTCAGCGCCGGCGCTCTTTTACGAGGCGTTCTCCGCCCTATTCCACGCACCCTGAAATGTCTCGGTGTCGCTTCTGGGCTGATCATTGACGCCGGAAAGAACAGAAATACTTTCTATTTCAAAAGTTTCTTCCGGAAACATTTTCTGAAAACCAGCCAGCGTGGCATTGATTTTGACCGGATTCTTCGAAGCGATAACGATTTTCATATATTTACTGGAGTAGATCATTCATCAGCACTTTCAAAACAACGCTGTCAAAAGATACTTTTTTTCTTTCAACTTCTGCTGACAAAAAATCCATTTCAGATGTCCCCGACATCTAAATAATTCGTTCCGGATTTGTGACTTTGAAAGGACAACTTGCACATCTCAAAAATTGGGTCGGGCAAGTTGTCTAAATCATACCAACCCCACGATTCTGACTTTTCCGGCTCAAGCACTTTCGGCTCGCCACTTTTCCAATCAGCAACAAGACCAATATGGACATAGTGTTTCGGCGCGTATTTCGTTACATTTGCTAAAAATTGGAAACGGATATTTTCGATTTCTATTCCGCACTCTTCTTGAACCTCGCGCCAAGCGCAGTCCGAAAATCCTTCCATATATTCCAAATGTCCGCCCGGAAACGCAAATTCTCCTTCGCCATGCGAACCTTTGCGTTTGCCGAGCAAAACTTTCCCATCTTTGAGAATCATTACGCCTACGCCAACTTTTGGTCTTTGTTGTTCGTTCATAAATTTAGTAAGCAGTTGTCCGCTTCCTTAATTCCGACAATTTCTCTTTGGGTGGACCCTGTCGGATTCGAACCGACGACCTCCGCATTGCAAATGCGGCGCTCTACCAACTAAGCTAAGGGCCCAAACGTACAACGATTGTATCAAAAAGTCCTGCCTGAGTCAATTTCCTCCGCCACGCTCGCAGTGATAATTGCCGAGGCTCAGAATTATCGTTACAATGCTACATATTGTATTATACGCATTTGAATACTGCGCTCAACGAAAGTTTCTTTACTGATTGTAAGTTTGATATCTATGCATCCTTCTGCTCTCCTCTACGCGCTCAGTCTCATCCCCGGCATCGGGTCGAAGACGCTCCGCGATCTCGTCACACACTTCGGCAGTGCGGAAGCACTCTGGTCGGCCGATGAAAAAACCCTCCTTGCCGTCAAAGGACTCGGACCAAAAACCGTCGCGGCCATCTTGTCTGGGAGAACGTCACTCTCCCCGGAAAAAGAGTGGGAAAAGATAAGAGCACAAGGAGTGGATGTTCTCGCTTTTACTGACGAAAAATACCCGCGGCTCCTCAAAGAAATCCCCGACGCACCAGCCATCCTCTATGTACGGGGCAACTATGATTGGATCGACAGACCAATGATCGCCATCGTCGGCTCGCGCAAATTCACCCAGTACGGCGAACAAGCCGCCTACCGTTTCGCGACAGACTTGGCGCGCGCAGGCTATATTGTCGTTTCCGGTTTGGCATTTGGCATTGATTCCATCGCCCACAAGGCAGTCCTTGATGCCTCAGGCGTTACGCTCGCCGTCCTCGGAAGCGGTGTTGATGACACCTCTCTCTCGCCTCGCTCCCACCTCTCGCTTGCCAAAGCTGTGATGAATGCCGGCACGCTCATTGCCGAATACCCGCCCGGCACCATCGCCACCGAAGGAACATTCCCCGCGCGCAACCGCATCATGGCGGGGATGTGTCTCGGCACCCTCGTCATCGAAGCCGCCGAAAAAAGCGGCACCCTCATCACCGCACGTATGGCACTCGACTACAACCGTGAAGTCTTTGCCGTACCCGGATCGATTTTTTCTCCGGTCTCCCTCGGCACCAACGCCCTCATCAAAGCCGGTGCCAAAATAGTGACATCCGTGCAAGATATTTTGGAAGAATTTCCTCTGCCGGAAAAGCCAATCATCGCGCCATCTGATGCCGCTTCACCGAAAAACACACACCTCTCAGAAAGAGAGGAACTCATACTCAAAATACTCTCCCACGAACCTCTCCACGTTGACAAGATTATCAAAGCGACTAGACTGGAAACATCATCTGCCATTGCCACGCTCTCACTGCTTGAGATACAAGGGCTGGTAAAAAATATCGGCGGGATGCATTATATAAGAATCTAGCTTCGCTAGCTTCCAAAGCTTCAATAGCTTCTACAGCTTTCCGATGAGAGCAAAAAAGCTAATGCAGCTAAAGAAGCTCATGCAGCTAAAGAAGCTACATTATGAAACTCCTCATCGTTGAATCCCCGTCCAAAGCCAAGACCATCGAAAAGTATCTCAATAATGAGTACAAGGTCGTCGCCTCGATCGGACACATCCGCGACCTGCCGAAATCCAACAAAGATGCCATCGATATCGAAGGCGGTTTCATCCCGCGCTACATCATTTCGCCGGGCAAAGAGTCCGTCGTCGCCGGCATCAAAGCCCTCGTCAAAAAGAGCGATACCGTCCTCCTCGCTACCGACCCCGACCGCGAAGGCGAGGCTATTTCGTGGCATGTCGCCGAGACCTGCGGTATCAAGAAACCCAAGCGCGTTCTCTTCTACGAAATCACCGAGAAAGCTGTACAGGAAGCCGTGGCTCATCCCCGCGAACTCGATAGCAATCTCCGCAAAGCCCAAGAGGCCAGGCGCGTGCTCGACCGACTCGTCGGCTACGATCTCTCCGGACTGGTTTGGAAAAAGGTGCGCTACGGACTCTCCGCCGGCCGTGTCCAGTCCCCCGCACTCCACATCTTGGCGCTCCGTGAGAAAGAGATCCAATCGTTCGTACCAGTTACCTACTACGTCATCACCGCCCTCTGCCTGACTGCCAAAAAAGAGACGTTGGTTTTTACCTGCGTCAAACAGCCGGGTGAGAAAAAAGAAGCACAAGAAATTCTCGCACTGGCGAAAGAGAAAGATTGGGAAATCGTCGATGTCACCGCGACCGAGGCCCTGCGTCGCCCGTACGCGCCCTTTACCACCTCCACTCTCCAACAGGCCGGTAGCTCCCGTCTCGGGATGTCACCGTCCCGCACGATGCGCGCCGCCCAGAAATTGTATGAGAAAGGATCTATCACCTATATGCGTACCGATTCTATCTCGCTTTCCGAGACAGCTTTGCCGAGTATCATCGCCGCCGTCAAAAAAGAATTCGGCGAACAGTATGTGAATGTCCGGCACTACAAGACGAAAAGCAAAAACGCCCAAGAAGCCCACGAAGCCATCCGCCCGACAGATCCATCCAAAAAATCCGCCGGCATCACTGAAGATGAGAAAAAACTTTACGCGCTGATCCGCACTCGCACCCTCGCTTCCCAGATGAGCGATGCCAAAATTCTGCGGACGAAAATCATCGCCAACGCCACTGATCGCGCCCTGCCAAATTTTTCACTCAGCGGCTCTCAGCTCCTCTTTGCCGGCTGGCTCGCGCTTGATACGGCTGCCCGCGGGGATGATGTCGAAATACCGGCAGTCAAAGTAAATGACCCGCTCACGCTCAAAAACATCGATTCAGAAGAAAAACAAACCGAACCACCGAACCGCTACACCGAAGCCGGACTCGTCAAGGAATTAGAAAAACGCGGCATCGGTCGACCGTCGACCTATGCAGCCATCGTCAAAACCATCCAAGATCGCGGCTACGTGGAAAAAGTTGGTAAGGCGCTACAAGTGACCGACACCGGACTGGTCGTCGATGATTTTCTCTTCCAGCATTTCGAGGATATGGTTTCTGAAACCTTCACCGCCGATATGGAGAACAAGCTCGACGATATAGCTAATGGTGAACGCGAGTACGAAAAAACCCTGCGTGATTTCTACACACCGTTTACCAAAGCAGTTAAAAGCAAAGACAAAATAGACAAAGTCACCAATATGGGCGATGCGCCGGAGGGTACAGTGTGCCCGAAATGCGGGAGCGCGATGGTCATCAAACTCGCCCGCAATGGCAAATTCTTCAGCTGCTCACGTTTTCCGGAGTGCGACGGGGCGCTGACCTCCGAAGGAAAAGTCGTGGAACCGCCCAAAGAAACCGGTGAAGCCTGCCCGAAATGCAAAGACGGCAAACTCATCACGCGCGAGGGAAAGTTCGGCACGTTTGTCGCCTGTTCCAACTTCCCCAAGTGCAAATTCATCAAAAAAGATGATAATGCCCTACCCTCGACCGATGTCACCTGTCCTACCTGTAAAAAGGGAAAAATGACCGAGCGCAAAGGGCGTTTCGGTATCTTCTACAGCTGCTCCGACTATCCCGACTGCAAAAACGCCATCAAAGCCAAGCCGACCGGCGCGCTCTGTCCCCTCTGTGGATCCCTGATGATGGAGGGAACCAAGACCATCCCTGATCGATGCAGCAACAAAACCTGTGTCAATCACAACCCGCACAAACTGGAAAAGAAATAACATGGAGGTTGAACCTCCAAGTTGGAATTATACCTTCATTCCGATATGAGTCTTGATACTGACGATGTCTTTCTTGACTCCTTTCATATCAGTTTTCAAGACCGCCGTGTCTTCGTAGACCGCGTCTATTTGATTTTGTGTACGAGTATCGATGCGCTTGACAATCACCCGCACCTCGTTTATCTCTTCTTTGAGTTCTTCTCGTAATTCGCTTATCTCTTCTTTGAGCTCCGTTCGCAATCCACTTATCTCTCCTTTGAGCTCCGTTCGCAATCCATTTATTTCACCCTTGAGCTCCGTTCGCAATTCAACGAACTTGTCATGTATCACCAAAAACTCGCCCTGCATCAGTGTTGCCAGACCTTCAATCGTGGTGATGGACTGCTGTTTCTTTTTCATACGTCTATCATAGCACTCACAAAAAACCCCTGTCAAAACTCCTTGTTTGAAAGCGTTGTTTCCAATGATTCCAAGAGAAAGAGTAGAGGACGGTCCTCAACTGAATTCTATCTTCCTCTTTTATTCCTCAAAAAAAGGTATCTGACGCCTTTTTTCCTCGATTTTAATTTTAGGAATCCTGTATGCACCGAACCGACAAGCCGCTTGTTTTATTCCCATCTCCTGTCGTACGAATAACACCCGGTCCAAAATTTATATATCGTTTCCACGCCTTACTCGCATCATATTCTGATGACGACCAGAAAAAAGCGTATGAATTTCGATAAAGAGAATAAACTGTCCCTGTATCTCCGTCAATATCAGTAAAGCCTGCAAAATTAGCAGAGAAATCATTCACGCCATCCAAATGGAGTACCGTGCCTGCAGAATTACAATCCGATCCATTACGAGTTGCATCGCAAGTTTGACCAGTATCTTTCAGATAATTTTCCAACGTGTACCACTCACTATCAGTAGGGATATGCCATCCGGATGGACAGATACCCCGAGCACCTGAGGCACTTGTATACTGCATCGCTTCGTTCCACTGATACAGACCCCCATCCGGTTGAGTATTAGGAGGATTGGGAACATCACAATTAGTCTGATTATTGCCATAACAGTACTTCTCTATTCCAGGAACAGCCTGTGATTGTGCTGTGGATACATTAATCCGTGTTCCGACATTCATATTCTGTTTCATCCAGCACTGGGTGCCTATGGTGACGGTATCGTAAGTATCGCCACCATAATTTACCGATGGCACCAAGCATACGTCCGCTGATTTGATAGCCACTTCCACTGCGCGCTTGGTATTGCCGGCGGTGCCTTCGGACTTGATTTTGGCAACTTTACTCCTCCAGTCAGTGTCACTGCAAGTAATTTTTGTACCAGCGCCATCAAGAAATGATACTACATAAGTACCATATCCCACAGAATCTTCAATCTCATTGGTTGTAGTATTACAAGAAGCACCAGCTGAACTCGCTAACGCCGTTAAGGTAGCTGGTTCTGGACTCTCTTTATAGATCTTCTGCAACATTGTTTCTACCCCCGTATCCGCTACTTGAAAAGAACGATTGGATTTGTCAGTCGCGAGCGAGGCGCGCTTCTCCGTCACGGAAATCATCGCCACCGAAAGGGCGGACACCAGCATGAAAGCCAGAATGATAAGTGAAAAAACGAGAACAGAACCTTTGATACTTCTGGATTTTTGGAAAAGTTTCATAGCACAAAGTATGAAATGGTATACTCTGCATTGAGTATACAGTATTTTTTCTAAAAAATACACAAAGTGCATATGCCCTCCTTCTCCGGTATGCGTCTTCTCACGACAGTTAGGACGCCTGCTCCAGTTAGTCTAAGAAGGTGAGGGCAATCATAGCAAACACTCCCAAGAGGACTGCCGCCAGTTGATAGAAAGAGTGTTTCGCCTGCTTTGTTTTGTGGAGTTCGGGAATAAGATCAGTCAGGGCGATGTAAATAAAACCTCCCGCGGCCAGAGGAAGAGAATACGCTACCAAAGATTCCGCAAGCGTACCGAATGCGAAGAATGCCAAAGCCCCGACAAACGCCGTAAGAGCAGACAGAAAATTGAGTACCAGGGCTCGCCTTCTCGTGTAACCAGAGTGCAGTAGTATGGCAAAGTCCCCGATCTCTTGCGGTATTTCATGCAGGATAACGGCAATGGTTGTGGCAATACCTACCGGGATGCTGACGATAAAACTCGCCGCGATGATGATACCGTCCAAAAAGTTGTGTACGCTGTCTGAGAAAAATATCAGCTTGCCTATTGGATGAATATGGTCGTCATCCGCGTCTTCACCATGATGATGCCAGTGAAGGAATTTTTCCAATATAAAAAACAAGAGGATGCCCAGAATGATAAGGGCGCCCGTGACAGTGGTGTTCGAAGATTTCTCGAACGCCTCTGGTATCAGGTGGATAAACGCATCACCGAGGAGCGCCCCTACGGCAAGACTGATAAAGAGAAAGATATATTTTCGAGAGGGCAGGAAAAATACTCCGATTAAGGAAATAACGCTCACCACGAGTATACTGACAAAAGTATACAGATATGCTGTTATCATAGTATTTTAGGTAGTTACTGAGTGACACATTTTGCACACGCCAAAAAATTCCAAAGCGTGGCGCACGCTGGTAAAATTTTTCTCACAACTGACTCTCGCTTCTTGGGCAAGGAGATTCTTTTCATCCACAGCGATATCTTCTACCCGCTCGCAGCGCACGCACACGAGGTGATGATGGTGATCGTTGAGAGCCAGCTCATAGTACTGTCTGCGATCGCCCAAATGAACGCTCGCGATAATCCCGATGTTCTGCATTCGTTCCAATTCCCGATAGACGGTGGTTTTGTTGACCTCTCTCCCTCCGAGACACAATACGCGCACGATATCGGGCACAGACAAAGGCGCCCTCGCTTCAGCGAACAGCTGCGCCAACGCGGTGCGCGTCTTGGTCAAGCGCACCGTATGAGACCGCCAAACCGCCAAAATTTCTTCTTGTGTATGCATATGTACATAATAACGCAACTGAGTTGCATTTGTCAAGAAGACTCCTTAAAAAAACCATATTTCTTACTTTTTAGTTCAACAAGTAAAAGAATCTTTTGGCGGTTGTTCTCCCTTGTTTGAAGAAGGGCTCTCGGTTCGAAAAAAGAAGCTTTTCCGCCGCTCTATGGGGGCTGCTTTTTTCGGTAACCGAGAGCCCTAATGAGTCGGAGAAGAGAGACGAAAGATTACTTTTATCTTGTTGAACTAAAATATTTCATTGGTTCTGGCGACTTGCTCTCTCCCTCATTTACCCTATACTATCTATAAGGCAATTCTATTACTTTCTCGTCCCTACTATGCCAGTACATTCTCCTATTACTTTCAATGACATTATAGACGCAATGGTGCGCCCTCTTTCAAACGATGACCAGAAATTTCTCACGTCGGCCTACGACTTTGCCGAACAAGCCCACCGAGGACAGCTCCGCAAATCCGGTGAGCCCTACGTCATCCACTGCCTGAACGTCACCAAAATCCTCGCGGAAATCGGTATGGATCCAAAGACCCTCGCTGCCGGACTGCTCCACGATGTCCCCGAAGATACCGCTGTGACCCTCGCGGAAATCGAGAAAAAATTCGGCGCGGAGGTGGCTTCCCTCGTCGATGGCATTACCAAGCTCGGCCGGATCAAACTGCGCGGCTCCAAAGAAGAATACTACCTCGAAAATCTCCGCAAGATGTTTCTCGCGATGGCGCAGGACATCCGTGTCGTCATCATCAAGCTCGCCGACCGCTTGCACAATATGCGCACGCTCGAACACCTGTCTCCGGAGAAACAGACGCGCATCGCGCAAGAAACGCTCGATATCTACGCCTCGCTCGCCAACCGCCTGGGTATCGGTGAAATCAAAGGCGAGATGGAAGACATCTGTTTCCAGTACCTCGAGCCTGCCCACTACGCCGAAACCAAAGCCATCGAAGAGACCTACTTGCACGAAGGCAAAGAGTATATGAACCGCACCATCCAACTTTTTCGCGGCGTGCTGGAAAAAGAAAAAATCCAATTGATCGACATCAACGGCCGCACCAAGTATCTCTATCGTCTCTACCAGAAACTGAAACGCCACGAGATGGATATCACCCGCATCTATGATCTCATTGCTATCCGAATCATCGTTCCCACTGTTGCGGACTGCTACGAGGCGCTCGGTATCATCCACCGCGAGTACCGCCCGATGGTCGGCCGCATCAAAGACTACATTTCCCTCCCCAAGCCCAACGGCTACCAATCGTTGCATACGACCGTGTTCGGGCCGGACGGACGCATCCTCGAAATCCAGATCCGCACCCAGAAAATGCACGACGAAGCCGAGTACGGCATCGCCGCTCACTGGATGTACACTGAAAAAGAGCGTTCCGATTGGCGCCGCCTGTTCTTCAAGAAAAAAGCTTCTCTCACCAATCCGCCCAAAGAGCTCCTCTGGGTCAATCAGCTGAAAGAATGGCAGAAAGAAATCGGCCGTGATGACCAAGAATTCATCGAGGGGTTGCGCATCGAAT
>JAHFOM010000059.1 GCA_023261685.1 Candidatus Moraniibacteriota bacterium
GAAGGCCTCTCGGTTCGGAAAAATGAGCTTTTCCGCCGTTGATTGGGGGCTGATGTTTCCGGTAACCGAGAGGTCCTGATGAGTGGTGAAATGGAGATAAAAAATTACTTTTGATGGTTGAACTGAGATGCCAGATACTGCACTTCAGAATAGAACTTAGAACTTGCCTTATGACTGAATATACTGGAGTGTTTCTCTAGCGCATTTGTCCCATGAGAATTGTTTCAGTTGCTCTGTACCTCTCGCGACAAGCTCGAGACGCAACGCCTCATCGCTCCACAAACGCTCCAGTTTTTCCGCGATATCATATTCGCTTTCCGCATTGACGTAGATGGCCGCACGACCGGCGACTTCACGCAGACTGGAATTGCCCGCCGTCAATACGGGCGTGCCGGAAGCGAATGCCTCGAGTATCGGTAAGCCGAATCCCTCATAGAGCGATGGAAAGGCAAACAGCCGAGCGCCTTGATAGAGGGCGCGCAATGTTTCAAACGTCACGCGACCAGTTAAGATGATATCCTCTTTATACGGGCTGTTTTCGCGCGCCTCAAGAATATCCTCCGCCAGCCACGCGGTCTCCCCCGCCAAGACGAGCTTCATCTCGAACATACTCTCCTTGGCGAGATTGAAAGCCTCGATAAGCCGTACCAGATTTTTCCGCGGCTGCAGAGCACCAACGTACAATACGTAGCTTGTAGCTTGTAGCTTGTAGCTTTTTAGTTTCTGAGATATTTCTTCTTGCGACAACCGCACACCGAAAAATTCACCGTCAAAGCCGTGGTGAATGACTTTGATACGCTCGGGCGGAAGGTGCGGGAAAAATTCGAGCAGATCATCTTTAGTGGATTGCGAAACGGCGATGAGTTTCCGCGCTCTCTCTACCGCCACACTGAGCAGAAGATTCAGCTTCCAGAGATCTTTCCTTGGAAATGTTTCCGGGTAACGCTTGAACGCGAGGTCGTGTATCGTCGCGGTCACCTCTGTCGCTCTCGGAACAAAAAATGGCGCCGCCTGAATCGGCAAAAAAAGCTTCTCGGGCTTGGTCCGTAGCATCTCCCACACAAAACGCGTCTGCATCCACGCGAATGGGAAGGGACAGCGCTTCACCTGATAGTTGGCAAACTCTGGTGGCGCCAGTGCCAGATTGAACTCGCCCCGATGATACAGGTTGAAATCAGTACTGGTATCAAGCTTCCCAAAACGCTTTAGAAGCTCTTTCAAATAAACTCGCGTCCCATCAATCCGTTCTTGATCCAGATCGCTCGCCTGCACGGCTATACGCATACGATAATATCAATGAGTACTGTATCAGGGATGATTTGATAAATTATTTTCTCTTTTCATCTGCATCAGCTCCAATGGTTCGGCGAACGTCATCGTCTCCGGTTGGACGATGAAGTCTTCCGCTTCCACACCGCGGGTGCGGAAATATTCCACCACTCCCTGCACCAGCTCTTCCGGAGCGCTGGCGCCGGCGCTGATACCGACCGTTTCTACATCTCTCAGCCACGAAACATCCAGCTGCGAAATATCATCGATAAGGTACGCTTCGGCACCGTTGCTTCGGGCGGTTTCCATCAGGCGGGTTGAATTAGAAGAATTTTTTGACCCGAGAATAAGCACCAGATCAGCCACCTTGGCCAATGCCTTCACCGCATTCTGCCGGTTGGTGGTCGCGTAACAGATATCCTCGAGCGGCGGAGCGACAATCTGTGGATATTTTTCTTTGAGCGCCTTGATCACCAGTGCCGTATCGTCGAGAGACAACGTCGTCTGTGTCAGATACACCAATTTCTCCGGATGACCTATATCGAGCGCCTCGACATCTTCCACGGTTTCCACCAGTGGAATCACCTTGCCTTCGGCTTCGCTCAAGACGCCGATGCCCTCGATATGCCCCTTGTGACCGATGTAGATAATCACATAGCCTTCTTTGAGAAAACGGAGTACTTCCAGATGCACCTTTGTTACCAAAGGACACGTCGCGTCAATCAACCGAAGCTGCTTTTTTTTGGCGAGCGCGTATTGCCACTTCTCTGATCCGTGCGCCGAAAACACGACCAGAGACCCATCGGGCACTTCCGCGAGATCCTCGATAGTAATAGCGCCACGGGCCTCAAGACCGGCCACCACGTGCTTATTGTGGACGATCTCGTGCTTGACATACACCGGCGCACCGAAAATTTCCAGTGTGTCTTCCACCGCCCTCACTGCTCGCGCCACACCGGCACAGAAGCCGCGCGGCGTCGCTAGCAATACTTTTTTTATAGAAAGCGCTTCCATACCCAGTGGTACAACTGCGAATTATTATACTGAAACGACAAACATCTCCAGACCTCAAAATATTTCTACGATTTTTCCAATCCAGAACACTTGTATTTTTACTTTCGCAGTTGTCCCACTGGGCATACCGGACGTCACCTAACCACCGTACCGATGAACGCTTTGTGCGCGAGATACTGTTCCACATTTTCCAGATTGGCACCGTTCAAGATAACGACTTCCATTTTTTCCGCTTCAGCCAGCTTGGAAGCAATCGGATCGAATGGCGTACTCATCCCGGGATTCCATTCGTCGCCGACAATGGCGCGAAAATTTTTCCAAGAAATATTTTTGATCTTTTGGGCATCGGGATGCTGGCGCGGATCTTTGTCGTAGACGTAGTCGATATTGGAGAGATTGATCATCCGCTTCACATCGAGATATTTGCCCAAAAGAACCGCATCATAATCCGTGGAAAATCCCGGCCGCCACCCGGCCGCCACCAGAATCGGTTCTTTGACATCATAGAAATCCTCCAGATTGTGCGGATTGGTATTGATACGCGGATGCGCGTGCGAACGAAAAACCGTCCGGATAAAGTGAGCGTTCATCCGAGTAGCATGAATACCGAGCCAGTCACTGTCATCATCGGTGATGCTGGCGACTTTCGACGCTGCTTCGATATATTTGCGCGCCGTCTTGCCACCGCCGGTTACCAGGATAAAAGAGTACCCAAGATGGATATGTCTGATGATCAATTTCTTGAAATTCCTGATGAACTGCCAGTCAATCTCATCGGGCACGAGCAGTGATCCACCGAGAGAAATGAGTATCCGTTCTTTTTTCGGTAATGCTTTCATCAGTTGAAACGGTTACTGCTTGAAAAATGCTGTCAGCGCGTCAAACTTCACTTCCTCTATTTCATTGGTATCTCGCCGTCTCACTTCGGCCAGTCCGGATTGAAGAGAACGCGATCCTACGACCACACGATAGGGAATACCGAGGAGATCACTCTCGGCAAACTTCGTTCCGGCTGACTCATCGCGGTCATCATAGAGCACTTCGATACCGGCAGCCGTCAGTGCCGTATAGATTTCCGCCGCCTTCTCATCCGCACCAAGCGAGAGCAAATGCACTCTGAAAGGCGCCACCGCTTCCGGCCACACCAGACCCAGATCATCAGCGAATTTCTCAACGATAACGCCCATCACTCGCGTAATGCCAATCCCATATGATGCCAGATAAATCGGATGTTCCTTACCATCACTTCCTTTGAAGGTAATTCCCATCTGCTCTGATTTTTCGGTACCGAAATTGAAAATATTCCCCACTTCAGCACTTTTCACTTTTTCCAATTCATCCTTACTGATCCCGAGTTCCTGAAGCGCATCTTCCAGTACTTCTTCATTCACTGCAATATTTTTTTCACGATGAATATAGAGGATATCCTCTCCGGCGTCACAAATAGTTTGAAACTCATGACTAAACTTTGTGAAAGCGCCACCGCTAGCAAAAGTGACAAATGTATCCTTCCCGATACCGAGTCGTTCATAAACACGTTTATAAGCCTCGATAACCTTATTGTAGTATTTGTCCAAATCCTCAGCACTGGCATGAAGAGAATACATGTCTTTCATAACAAATTCACGCCCACGCATAATACCGCTCTTGGCACGCAGTTCATTACGCAACTTTGTCTGGAACTGATACACGCTTGTTGGAAGATCTTTGTAACTCGATACAAACTGGCGCATCATATCCATAATAGCCTCCTCATGCGACCATGCAAGACCCAATTCCGTCCCATCCTTCAGCTTTGTTTTGAACCAGACGTCAACGACATCATCATTCCAACGGGTCGTCGTTTCCCACACGTCTTTGGGCTGCAGATTTGTCATGATGAGTTCCTGACCTTCCACAGCGTTCATTTCTTCTCGGACGATAGCTTTGATATTCTCTAGTACTCGAA
>JAHFOM010000060.1 GCA_023261685.1 Candidatus Moraniibacteriota bacterium
CGCGTCTTGTCGTGCATCGCTCCGCGCCGTATCGTCCCGTGACCGACCAAGGTGGCGAAATTGACTGCCGGACGGCGCTGCTCGACTGCGCGAAGAAAATCCCGCATCGACAACCAATTGAAATTGATTTTTTCTATATCGGTCCACTTCTGGATCGAGCGGATAATATCCGGACCGGTCAGCGGAGCCAGCGAAGATCCGGAATTGCCTCCGATAATGGTCGTAATACCCTGATAGAGAAGACTTTCCAATTCCGGATGGGCCAACAGCTGCCAGTAGGTGTCGGAATGATTGTTGACATCGATAAATCCGGGCGTAACATACTGCCCGGTCGCGTCAATGACGCGCTCGGCACCGGCGTTGTGCACATCACCAACAGCAGCGATGCGCCCGTCCTTGACCGCGACATCGCCCTGATACATCGGACGACCACTGCCGTCGATTACTGTTCCATTTTTGATGAGAATATCGTACATACCCCGTGGTACAACTTTGAATTATTTTCCTAAAAAACTCATCTTGTCTTCACGCTGTGAGTACTATGCTCCACTTCCAAAAAACGCCGTGTGTGATTTCATTTTTCCAAGTTGTCCCACTGGGCATACTTTCTCTCAGGTCGAGATTATGACTGCGTTGATTCTTCTCCTTCCATTTTTCCTGACATCGCTCTCTTGGCTTCCTCCATAAATTGCTTGTCCTCTTGCAACGGCCGTGGAACGATTAGCAACATATCAGCAGCCTCCTTCAGCTCCTTGAGTCTTTCCAGTGTAGATCTTTTGGCGATGGAAAGGATTTCATCATAGGCTTCCATATGCGGCTGGATGAATTTGACGTTCTTATAATCCTGTTTCACAGCCGCCAAAACGACGTTCGATGTTCTCGCTTCAGGCAACATTTCCGCCAGAGCATTGCCGGAATTGCGCGGGTTTTTCATCGAAGCGATACGAATATTGAAATCTTCATCGATCTTGAGTGTCCCAGCATCGGCATAGTGCATCGCGTATGCCGGGTCGATTTCCGCCACTTTCAGCATAAATGCCTTGTTTTTTTTGGCATTTGCCGGCATTTCCTGCAACAATGTACCCAGAGACCCGATATTATTTTTCAGCTGATCCAGATAGCGATGCAGTTCGCTTCCTTCAGTGAAATCATTGTCCTGTATTCTCTCTCTGCCGAAATCTTCTTTCAGCGCCTGCTTGAAACTCGACACCTGCGGCTCTGTCTCTTTTTTCTCAACAACCGACACGGGTATTGTTGTTTCCGGCGTAGATGGAGCGGTCTCTGGCGAGATACCGTTCTGCTCATCCGAAACGGCAGCATTTTCTGGTTCTACTGGAGACAGCGGGGCAGACGCTAGAGCTGGGGCTGTGGATGGAGACTGTATGGTAACAGTATCCTGTGTGGAACCAAGTGCTTCCAATTCTTTTTCCAATGCCCTCCTTTGCTTGACAAACGTCAAGAGCTCAGTGTCCGTCTTGTCAGGAGAAATAGACTGGTTGAGCGTTTCGATGGACTGTATGAGCACCGCCTTTTTGTTCGCTATGGAATTTTGTCGCTGTGCATTCTCTTTCTCGATGCGGGCGCGTTCCCGCTCTCTTTCTTCCTCTTCTTTCTTTTGTGCCGCGTACTCTCTTTGCAATATCTCGAGGTGCTTGCGTTCAGCCAAAAGAGCAAGTACTTCATCGTCAGACAGCACGCCGAATTTCGTGTTCGCGATTGTTTCCAAGCGTTCGTTCTCTCCTGTCTGCTCCCTCTCTGTTTTTGTATCTTTTGCCATATCTATTTTTCAGAAAATTCAGGGTCTGTCTCAGTAATCAGTTGCGCCATCTCCACCAGACGATTGGAATACCCCCACTCGTTGTCATACCATGCGACTACTTTTACGAGATCACCATCAACTACTTTGGTCATCGAAAGATCCACGATACTCGAATACGGACTACCGATAAAATCCGATGATACCAGCGGTTCTTCCGTCACTCCGAGCACTTGTTGATACCGCGCAGTAAGGCTGGCATCTTTCAGTACCTGATTGATCTCTTCTTTGGTCGTCTTCCGCTTCAAAACAAACGTGCAGTCGGAAAGCGAAACGACGATAGTCGGGACGCGTACCGCAATCCCATCAAAAAGGCCCTTAAGTTCCGGTATGGTCTCCGTCACGGCGATAGCCGCGCCAGTCGTGGTCGGGACGATATTCTGAGCGGCCGCGCGCGCGCGCCTGAGATCCCTGTGCGGGCCGTCTTGAATATTCTGATCAGCCGTATACGAATGAATGGTCGTCATCAAAGCCTTCTCGATGCCAAATGTGTCATGCAGAATTTTGGCAATCGGTGCCAGAGAATTGGTCGTGCACGAAGCATTGGAAAGAACGTCCTGTCGCTGATACGTATCCTCATTGACTCCGATCAAGAATGTCGGTGTCGCATCATCCCCGTCTTTGGCAGGAGCGGAGAGAATGACTTTCTTCGCTCCGGCTAGAATATGCTGCTGAGCGGACACCGTATCAGTGAAACGACCCGTGCATTCGAGCACCACATCGACAGCCAGTTTTTTCCAAGGGAGTTTTTTCGGATCCGGCTCAGCAAAGACAGGAAACTTTTTGCCATCAATCAAAAGCGCGCCACTCTCTGTCGCGACTGTCTTCTTGTAGTGTCCGTAGGCAGTGTCATAGCGGAGCAGATGAGCGAGAATATCACTCTCGGTCAGATCATTGATAGCGACCACTTCGATATCCGGCTTTTCCAAGAGAATCTTGAAAGCGGCTCGTCCGATACGACCAAATCCGTTTATTGCTACCCGTTTTCTTATTGACATAGTTATACTGTAAGTTTCAAAATTTTAGCTGGTTTTGAAAAATTTTCAATTTTCAATCAATTTTCAAAAATCAATGCCCTCGTACTTGAGTATTATAACATTGAAAATTCAATGTACATTAATCATTGTAAATTGAAAATTTCTCTTCTACGCTTTCCCCGCGCTCCCGAATGCCAGAATTTTTTCTTTGATCGCCGATTTGGTATATTCTTTTCCGGTCGCCAATACTTTCCGTAGATCCGCCTCATCTTGTGAAAGCAAACCCTCGCGTAGTCCGCCGATAAAGGCCAATCGGATTGCCGTATCAACATTGAAACAACTGATCCCTCGCTCAATAACTTCCGTGATCCGGCCGTTGTGCCAGTCCGACGCTCCGTGCAGGACGAGCGGTATACTGACGCGTTTCGCTACCGCGCTCAACCGCTCATAATCAGGTTCGCTGCGCTCACGGAAAAACCCATGCGCGTTGCCGATCGCCACCGCGAGCGTGTCGATGCCGGTTTCTTTGACAAACGCTTCCGCCTGATCCGGATCGGTCATATACTCCTCCCACTTGATATTTTCCATCTGCATCTCGCCGAGATAAGGGACATTGCCGAGCTCCGCCTGCACCGCGATACCCCGACTGTGGGCGATGTCCACGATTTTCTTGGTCATCATACAGTTGTCGACATATTCTTTCCGAGAACCGTCATACATCACCGATCCAAAACCGATATCCATCGCCCGCTCCACTACCTCGAAACTTTTCCCGTGATCCAGATGGATACCGACCGGGATATCCTTGGCATAAAACTCCGCGATATTCTTGATCAGATGAAAAATAGCCCGAGCGCCGGCATAATCGAAAGTCTTCTCGGTCACCTGCACGATCACCGGCGAAGAAAGCTCGCTGGCCGTCTCGATAATCGCCCGCGTGGTTTCCAGATTGATCGTATTGAACGCCCCGACAGCATACTTCCCCGCTTTGGCTTCCTCCAGCAATACTTTGACATCCGCAATCATACTCAGTGCATCAAAAAAATTATTTCTCAATTATTTCTCCTCGTGCCGGCGGCGGCCTTCCTCTTCCAACAGTCCCATCATCTTCACCACTTCATACGGAAACAGGCTCTCCCTCCCTACCAGCACCCCATCCATCTCCGCTTCAAACGTGACGGCAGGGAGAAACGAGCTTTTGACCGATCCACCATACAGGACCGCCACGCGCTGAGCCGTCTGAGCATCAAACGCCGCCGTCAATACTTTTTTCAAAAACACCCGTACGGAAAGAAGTTCCTCGGTCGTCGGCAGCCTGTCCGTGCCGATAGCCCAGCGCGGCTCGTAGGCGATGATGACTTTTTCCGCCTGCAAT
>JAHFOM010000020.1 GCA_023261685.1 Candidatus Moraniibacteriota bacterium
TCCAAAAGGATTTTAAAGTTTTTAGTCATAGAGGGTGCTGTTATTTGCTCACATCAACAAGAAATTTCCGAAGACTTTTTCTTCCTATGATGACGGGGTACTCTAGGTTGGCACGGTCTGCAATAGTGACAGAGGCGGGGATCTCGATGGTGTCCATAATGAGGGATATTTCTATTTTCGGTCTCATACTGAAACCGCTCGCCGAATAGGTGAAAGTGATTGCCCTGAGGTCCGTATGAGCGTTCCGGTATGTTACATCATACTCATCCGATAGCTTCTTGAGATCATCGCGGTTTGTCGAGGTCGGTTTTGGGATAGTCTCGAAAAATTCGAGTACGTCGCTGAAACCGAGTTCTTTCGCGAGGTCGGTATCGATCGATGTGGAATCGGCGCCGGTATCTATCTTGGCCTCAACCTCGATTTCTTTGCCGTCTTTGCCGATGAGCTTTATTTTCTCGATACTGCCGATGACTCGTTTCCCCGAGAGCTCCTCGATCTCTTCCTCGATTTCTCCGCCGAAGAGGTTCATCCCGACGCGTATCCCCCGTTCTGCCGTCTTGATTTTGATCCCAGAAACGCGCTCCAAGCGTCGCTTGAGTCCGCTTGAGTTCGCCAGCTGGATAGAGAGCCCGGGTCGCGCATTGAGTTCGAGTATGACCGGTCCGCGCTCGCGATCAATGGCGATATCGGCGCCGAGAAATCCCAGTCCGGAGACTTCTTGGGCGACGACGGACATTTTCAGAATATCTTTCCAATAAGGAATCTTGATGCCGGAGAGCGCGAGACGGGTGCCGGGAATGTATTCGATGGCAGCGCCTTTGCCGAGAATGGCATGGGTCGTCGTGCCGGTGGCGAGGTCGATACCGACGCCGATAGCACCTTGCTGAAGGTTGGCCTTGCCATCGGACGCGCGCGTCGGGAGACGAAGCATCGCCATCACCGGAACACGGTTGAAGACGATGACGCGGATATCTGGGATGCCTTTGTAGGCGTATGGCTTGAACAATTTCAGGAGCGTCAGCCGTTCCTCGAAAAAAGCGATATCGGGAATGTTGGAAAGAGAAAATGAACCATCCAGAATATTACGGATGTGTCTCTTGATGTCTCCGATACGGATGATTGACCCGTCAGCTTTTATCCACGCCTCTTCAGGCATCTCATCTTCGGGAATGTTTGAAACAGGACGGGTAGGCTTTTTCTTCCCGTACACGACCAAAATACCTTCGCCGCCGAAGCCGCGATTCGGTTTGAGCGCGAAGCTGTTTGGCAGGGTCGACCAATCAAAGCGCTCAAGCTCTTCGGTATTTGTGATTTTAGCGAGTAGCGCCGGGACACCGAGCCCGCTTTTTTTCAGAATACGTTTGCAGACAAGCTTGTTGTCAGCGATTTCTCGTCCGCGTTTACGGTTGTGCGGCCGGATGTAGTCGAGGTTCCTCGCGTTCATGCCGAGCAGCCCCCCGCTTTTTTTGAAAAAATCAAACATAGAGGACAGAGTTTAGGGGATAGGGACAAAAGCCGTCGCTTACAAGGAGCGAAAAATTTTTCGGAAACGGAAGTACTCCGTCAAGCGGAGCCCCGTCCATTTTCCGAGAGAAAAATTGATGAGAAAGGTGGCGAGGATAGCCCATGGATAGTGAAGGATGAAATCCGTCAGCGTCTTCCAGCTGATGAGGTAGTAGCCGATCACGGAAATGACGAGTGTTTCGAGGGCGAGAATAAAAGCAATACGACTTCCTTTTTCAATCTGCGTAGCGACAAATTTCTCGGCCAAAGTGATCATAATGAGGAGCGGGAAAATCGAGACGGATGCGAGCCCTGTCCGCTGGAGGCTTCCGCCGAGCACCATAACGCCGAGAATAGCCAAAGATATGATGGAAAGCGTGATAGCGACGCGCGGAAGGTAGAGCAAGCGAAACTGTTTGAGGGCGAGGCGCGTAATCATCCCGACGAAAATGACGCTGACAAAGATCGCGATGCCGTATTTGATACCGTTGGGATCAAAGGCGAGAAGCGCAAACGTGATAATGGAAGGCGTGTAAATACCGAAAGCTTTGATGCCGATGACTTGGCGGAAAAAGGCCACCAAGGTAGCGACGAGAGGCAACATCAATAACAGCGTGACCGTCTGTATCGGGACACCCTGAGCGAGAAAAAATTCGATAAGAGGATGATACTGCATAGAATTTTCAATTTTCAATTATCAAACAATGATATAAGTTTCCAATTTTAAAATTTAGAAATTTATTCATTAAAAATTGTTTAGAAATTGAGAATTAGAAATTAGTTATTTGGTTTGTCCGTTCTTTATGGCTTCCACTTTTCTCCGGCTCGCGTGGCAGAGGGCGACAGCGAGGGCATCGGCGGTATCATCGGGTTTTGGAATGGTTGCGAGTTTGAGAATGGCCTTGACCATCAATTGCACTTGAGCCTTGTCCGCCCGCCCATAATTGGTCAGCGCCTGTTTTATCTCCAGCGGAGTATAACCATATATACTAACACATAAATTCTCCAGTGTCAATAATATGCACCCGCGAGCCTGCGCCACCGCGATAACCGTTTTTTGGTTCGTGGAGAAAAAAAGTTCTTCCACGGCGGATTCTTCCGGTTGGTATTTCCGAATGATGTCTTCGAGGTTAGCAGAAATTTCAGCCAGCCGCTTGGGAAGCGGGATATCCTTGGAAGTGCTGATGTGGCCAAAAGCGATGGCTGTCGTATGACTTCCGTGTACGTCGATGACGCCCCATCCGACGGTTGCCGTACCAGGATCAATGCCGAGGATTATCATAGTCAGCTAACAGTTAACAATTAACAGGAAACAAAAGTCAATGAACAGGCAAGGATTCCCATCAGCTATTGCCCGTTGACTATGTATCGCCGATTGTTTATTGCGGTTTGTCCGTATGCAAGGCATTCACCATTTTGTGGAGATCATCATCAAGGACGCTTTTTGAAAGCTTCATCACGATGTCTTTGACCTGGTAAGGATCGGCTACCTGTCGGAACGTGAAGCGCTTTTCTTCGCCGGCAGTCTGCACGAGGACGTCTCCGTAATTGAGTACGGTCGGGAGGAGCCCCTCGACGGTAGCAGTGACATCTTGGACACGAGAAAAATTCAGTTCGCTGATGTGTCGTACGAACAATCCTTTCTGTTCGATGTTCACGATGCGTTCATTGGTGATAATCCAGACGTCGAAAGAATAATCAATCCAGAGTAGAAAACTGAAGATCCACAAGAGGATAAAGAAAGTGTTTTCGACGAACAGGAAGAAACGTGCGTTTTTGGCATCGAACATTTCTGGGAAAAGCACGGGGAGGACGAGTAGGCTGGCGATCAGTAAAAAAGAGAAAATAAGAATGACAAGAAAATGGACGAAAATATTGAACCAGTGCCGGTGGATGACGCGAAGCACCTGCTCATTCTCGTGCTGGCCTCGGAAGTGGTAACGACTGGAAATGTGAGGCATAAAGGTATCGCTTAAAACGACTGCGGAAGTATGGCATCGATCGGCAGAGAAAAAAACAAGAGAGCATTGGTAAAAATAAGAATGGAAAAAACGACAAGGAAAAGAGTGATGCCGAGTACGGCGCTGCTCCGCTTGAGGGAGTAGCGGGCGAAATGGAAAACAATGAAGAGCCCGGCTGTGATGTAGCTGAAAAAAAGTACTGTGTACAGGAGGCCGAAGAGGGGGCGCATAGAATTTTTTTTGCGTGGAATCTGTTTTTATTCTCTCAGCGTTTCGAGAGAAGCGAAAGCGCGTTTTCGTTTCCGGACAAAGAACGGTATCAACGTGTCGATCTTTATTTTACCATCTCATCTATCGAATCCCAAGTTTTTTCAAGAGTTCAGCGAGACCGGAAATCATTCAGATCAGTGTGTCCTGTGTATCATCCGGCGGGGTGAGGCCGAGATGTCTGTAGGCGGGAGCGGTGACGACGCGACCACGCGGGGTGCGCGCGAGAAACCCGAGCTGAATCAGGTAGGGTTCGTAGACATCTTCGATGGTCTGGATTTCTTCGCCGGTAACGGCAGCGATGGCCTGAATGCCGGCCGGACCGCCTTTGAATTTGTGGATGAGCGTGCTTAAGATGTGACGATCGGTCGGTTCGAGTCCGAGGCGGTCTATTTCGTAGAGTTCGAGCGCTTCGAGCGCGATGGCACCGGTGATAGTGGAAAAATCTTTCGTCTCAGCATAATCTCGGACGCGTTTCAGGATACGGTTAGCGACACGCGGTGTCTGGCGGCTGGAGCCGGCGATTTCTTGCGCGCCTTGTTCATCAAGGCCGATATTGAGGATGGTGGAGGAGCGTTTGACGATGTGCTTGATTTCTTCAGGGGTGTAGAATTCCAGTCGATGGGTCGAGCCGAAACGGTTGCGCAGAGGATTGGATAGCGCGCCGAGTCGGGTGGTGGCGCCGATGAGCGTGAAGCGTGGTAGATCGAGCTGGATAGTGCGGGCGGCCGGACCTTTGCCGATGATAATGTCGAGCTTGTAGTCTTCCATCGCCGGATAGAGCACTTCTTCGATCATCTTGTTTAGTCGGTGGATCTCATCAATGAACAGCACGTCGCCGTCATCGAGATTGGTCAGGATAGATCCGAGATCACCCACCTTTTCAATGGCCGGTCCGGAGGTGACTTTGATGTTGACGCCCATTTCTTTGGCGATGATGTGTGCGAGCGTCGTTTTGCCGAGTCCCGCTGAACCGTACAGGAGTATATGATCGATGCTCTCTTCGCGTTTTTTTGCGGCCCGGATAAAAATATCAAGATTGCGCTTGATTTTTTCTTGTCCGACATACTCTGCGAAGCGTTCTGGACGCAGCGTATTCTCGATAACCTGCTCTTCAGGAATATTGGGGCTTGCAGTGATCATAGGAGGAGAGAATTCTAAAAAAGCGATGAAAAAGCTTTGGATAAAGGGAAAAAAAGACATTCTTTTTCTGAGTATAGCATCTCTTGACAAATATACCAAGCCGTGATAACATCGAAGGTCGCTTCACAGTGGCATTGTAGATGCTCCGCCAGAAAAGTTCTCGGCAGGGGACTGCTTCATCTGTAGACAATTGGGGGCTCCTATCTTTTGCCCTCAATCGCGGAACTGTTTGTCCAGATTCGGGTAGGGTGGTTTCGACTGCGCTATGCCTCGACACTTTTCCTTTCCTCAGGCTCCTATGTCCGAGGTTTGTCTACAGGTTAAGCGGTGATAGGCAAAAAGTCTTCCTTGATAGGAAGACTTTTTCGTTTCTTGTGAAGAGAGTGATGAAATCAGAGATCGGTAACACGCTGTACTTCGGCGAGCGTGGTTATCCCTTCCAGAGCGGCAAGAATACCGTCTTGAATCAGGGTGAGCATACCGAGCGAGACGGCTTTTTCTTCGATATCGCTGGTCAGTGCGTCCCTGGCGATGAGTTCTGAGATTTCCTTGCCGACCAAAAGCGTCTCCGCGATAACTGCTTGTCCCATAAAGCCGGTGCCAGTGCACTCTGTGCAACCTTTCCCATGCCACAGGCGGATATCTTTTTCCAAAAGCGCGTCTTTCTTCGGCAGCGATGCTAGAACTTTGTCAATCAGATCTTTTTCGGCAGCGGTAGGAGGAGTGGATACCCGGCACTGTTCGCATATTTTTCGTACGAGGCGCTGTGCCATAAAAAGACTTCCTGCGTTCGCCAGAGCATCTTGTCCGACTCCCATAATACTGAGGCGGGAAATGGCGCCGGCGGCCGAATTGGTATGGAGCGTGGAGAGGACGAGGTGACCGGTGCCGGCCGCCTGGATGGCGATCTCTGCGGTCTCCGCGTCGCGGATTTCGCCGATCATCAGGATGTCCGGGTTTTGGCGCAGCAATGAAGGAAGAGCCGTGGCGAATGTATAGCCCTCACTTTCTTTGACCTGGGTCTGGAGGGCGCCTGAGAGCTGATATTCTATCGGGTCTTCCACGGTCATAATTTTTACTTCCGGAGTGTTGAGGCGCGAGAGAATACTGTAGAGCGTGGTCGTCTTGCCGGAGCCGGTCGGTCCGGTATTGAGAATAAGTCCGTGAGGTCGGCTGATAGCGCTGAGAATAGCATCGAGATTCTGTTTACGGATATGGAGTGTCTCGAGATCAAGTTGCTCCAGCGACTGATTGAGAAGCCGCATAACGATGGTCTCACCGAAGCCACTGAGAATAATGGAGAGCCGGATGTCGACAGAGCGCTTTGTCCCTTCGAGGGGTTTTTCGAGTGTGAGAGAAAAACGCCCCTCGGTCGTACCCGAGCGTTCGCCTGATTTGAGTCCGGCGGCGAGTTTGATGTTCGCGATGAGCATCGGATAGGCGGTTATCGGGAGCTTGGTGATGGCTTGAAGCGTCCCATCGATGCGGAAACGAACTTCAATAGTCTCGCCGGTCGGTTCGATATGGATGTCACTGGCGCGCATCAGGAGTGCTCCGGCGAAAAGTGTCGGCAGGAGTTTTTTGGAATCAGCGCTGACAACGAAGTCGGAAAAATCTTTGAGAGAAGTTGTTTTTGCGCGCGTTGCCTCAAAGAGAGGTGCGGGAATGTAGGTGGAGCGGGAGAGATCGCTCGGCATCAGTTCGGTATAGATATTCTGCAATGACTCTGTCTGATCCGCCACGCGATAGACTTCATCGAGTGTAGTGACGCCGGCGAGCGTTTTCAGTATCCCATCCTGCGTCATCGTTACCATCCCGTTTTCCAGCGCTGCCCGGAGGATTTCTTCTTCGGTGCCGAGGTTGTTGACGATATCGGTTATCTCCGGAGTGATAATGAGAACTTCAAAAATGCCGATGCGTCCCTGGTAGCCGGTAAAGTGGCACTTTGTGCATCCGACTGCGCGGTACAGTTCTTTGACTTCTTTGGGAAACGATACTTTGGCCTTGGGAGAAATGATCGTGACAAGCCTGAGAATAGCGTCGATCGTCTCCTGTGCCGGAGTGTAGGATTCTTTGCATTCCTTACAGAGAACGCGGACGAGACGCTGACCGATAAGGGCATTGAGAGCGGCGGTGATGAGTGAGGGCTTGACCCCAAGTTCGATGAAGCGCGGGATGGAGGCTGTGGCGCTGTTGGAGTGGAGCGTGGAAAAGACGAGGTGTCCGGTGAGCGCGGCATTGACGGTGATGTCGGCTGTTTCGTCGTCGCGGATCTCGCCGACCAGGATGACATCGGGATCCTGGCGGACGATGGCGCGGAGCGCGGTGGCGAACGTGTAGTCTTTGCTTTTGGAGACTTCGGTCTGCACGATGCCGGGGATGGTGTATTCGATCGGATCCTCCACTGTGATGACTTTCATATCCGACCGGTTGATGTGATGGAGGAGCGTGTAGAGGGTCGTCGTCTTGCCGGAGCCGGTCGGTCCGGTGTTGAGGATGAGTCCGGTCGGCTTGGCGATCTGTTTCAGTACCTCTTCGTAGGCGAGTCCCGTGAGCCCGAGCGCCGTGACATCTACGATAACGTCCTCGCCGGAGAGGAGGCGCATATTGATATTTTCTCCGTACTTTCCCGGAATGCTCGAGACGCGGATGTCGACGCGCTTGCCCTCGATATCGACGAAAAAGTGTCCGTCCTGGGCTTCTTTGCGGATGTTGAGGCGCATCATGCCGATCATTTTTATGCGCGAGAGGAGGAGGCGGTAGAGTTCCAGTGGGAGCTTGCCGATTTCTTGGAGCACGCCGTCGATGCGATAGCGGAGGCGGACGTACGTCTCTTCCGGCTCGATGTGAATGTCACTAGCCTTCAGTTTTCTCGCGCCGGAAAGGATGATTTCCATCGCTCGCGACGTGTTCAAGGAACGGTTCTCTTTCAGCGCGATCAGCTCCCCGAAGTCTTTCTCGAATTTCTCCAGGTCGCTGTCTGCCAGTGATACCCGCACGAGGTCGAGCGTATCGATGAACGTGCGCTGAGAGTAGTGCTTCCACGCCCGCTCAAGCGATGGCAGCGAGACGACATAGAGCTCTGTCTGCCATCCATTTTTCGTGGCGATTGCTTCGATATAATCTTGCATCTGTTGGTTAGTGGGATCGAGGACACCGAAACGGACGACGAGATTTTTTTTATTGAAGAGCACGATGTTCCATTGCCGCGCTTCTTTTTCGGGTATCAAGAGGATGTCTTCGACATCGACGGGGAAGATATGCAGATCGATATAGGGGAGCCCGCTTTTCTCGGCCAGTGTTGACGCCTGCTCTTCGATTGAGATCTCACGCATTTTTTTGAGCACCGTTTGCGATTGCTCATCCTTGTTCTGATTCGTAGCGAGATTTTTGTGGATGACTTTGACCATACCCAGTGGTACAATTTGAATTATTTTTCTAAAAAACCTAACACATCTCTATTTTATGTATCATACGCTACGTCCACAAGAAAAACTATTGTTGCTCAGCTTCTCTTTTCAAAGTTGTCCCACTGGGCATAGGATTTGTTTTTGTGTGACAGCAAAAGTATATTCTCATTGTACCTCAAAGAGAGGCGCTTCGGCAAAACAAAAAACCCGTCTTGCAGAAAAGACGGGGCGGGGTAACACTCGTACCATTTATTCCCTAACGAAGCGAGTGAAGCGAAAGTGCACTTTCGTTTCCGAGCGAGTGACGGGAACACAGGGGAGAATACCCCGCGGCTTGCCGCGGAAACGAAACAAGCCAAAGCTTGTTTCGGTGTCCAGAGCTTGCTCTGGGGTAAATACCATTTATATTTTCTCCGGAGGAGTAAGAATATTTTGCAGCTTATCGAGGATGATACGCTCGGCTTCCTCGAGGCTGCCCGCGGAGAGAGAAAAGAAGAGAACGTCGCCTTGCAGCGTGCCTTCTTTGAAGTGTCCAGCAAAGGCCGCCAGGGCTTCTTGGGAAGGCGCCTTGACGATGCCGTGGATCAAGGAACTGGTTTCCGGGTAGAGGATCATAAAGAGATTAGCAGAAAAATAATTGCTCTTGATCTTTTCCAAGACGTGTGGGAGATCCGCTACTCCGGCGCGCGCTTGCACAAGGTCTTCGATAGTCACGAATGCCCAGATGAGTTTCAAGCTTTCATTCCATTTGACCTGTCCCATCACCCGGCCCCAGAGCTTGAGAAGGTGGAGGGGCTGGGTTTTGTAGAGAGCCTGGACGATTTTCTGCTGATCAGCCCCCTTGTCCATCAGATGGGAGGCGAGCTTGAGCGCTTTCGGCGTCGTGTTGCGTTTTTGGAAGCTATCCGTCGCCGAGATGATGCCGGAAAGGAGGGCCTCGCTGACCATTTCGGTGAAAAACTCGGGAGCGGATTTTTCCAGCACATCGGCGAGGATTTCCGCGTTCGAAGAAGCCGTGACATCGACGAGATTCACCTGACCGAAGAGCTCGTTTTCAGAATGATTGTCGATATTGACGATGGGGATCTCATAAAAAATATCCGGGTTGTCTTCGTAGATTTTCCCCAAGTGCTCTTTGTCTGGGCTGCCGACGACGATAGCGAGATCGAATTTGAACTGCGCCGGGATGAAAGAAAAATCACGCGGATCGATAGCGCCGTTTTCCGGTGTCAGATAGACGCGCACTTCGTCATCGGTATTTTCTGTCCGGACGCCGATGATTTTGTTGCGCGACGTATTGAATGACAGCACGAAATCCCGGGCGCCCGTGATGGCAGTCAGTATGTTTTCTGGTTGGGCGAGAAAAGCAAAAATCTCCTTGTCCGTATCGAGGTGTTCGCCGGCGAGAGTGACGGTTTTCCCGGCATTCTTCAAAAAGAGCACCAGAGCAAAGGCGCTGGCGACCGCATCACGGCTCGGATAGCTCGGTAACAAGACGAGCGGAGCAGTCGTTTTTTTCAAGAGTTCTTGGAACTGCTGGGCAGGGGTGAGCGCCATAGGGGGAGATTGCTAGCTGTTCAGGATTTTATTGCTAAAGTTCTCTACAGTAGCAGAGAAAAAACGGGGTGTCAAACCCGCAAACTTCCATTCCATTCTGAAGTGTCCTTTTACTCATCCCGGTTTAGCCATCAAAAGTAATTTTTTGTCTCCATTTCACCACTCATCAGGACCTCTCGGCTGAACGAAAAAAAGTCGCCCCCAATCTATGGCGGAGCAGCTTCTTTTTTCGAGCCGAGAGACCTTCTTCACACAGTGTGAAACGAGAGCCAAAAAATTCTTTTGTTTGTTGAACCATTGCATTTCAGAAGGAATGTCAGAAACCATTGTTGTCAAACGATAGAGAGAAAATGGTATACTAGATCAAGCTAAGACTTTTCAAACAGAGTATGTCAGGGATTTTTACCACTCATTCCGCGGATGAAACCAGAACTCTCGGCAAGACGCTGGCAGAGCAGATTCGGCCAAGGACGCTTCTGTGTCTTTCTGGCGATCTTGGCGCGGGCAAAACGACGTTCGTGCAAGGCCTTTTAGGAGGGCTCGGCGCCACGCGTCCCTATACCAGTCCGACATTTGTCATTATGAAGCAGTATGAGCTATCAGTACCGACAGCAAATGGCATCAGGCGCGTCTACCACGCCGATGCCTACCGGGTAGAGGCGCACGATTTTGAGCATTTAGGCTTCGCCGAATGGTGCGCCGACCCGGAAGGGCTGGTTATCCTCGAATGGCCCGAACGGGTAGAAAAGATTCTTCCAGCAGACGCCACAAAAATCTCTTTTGTTTCAAAAAGTGAAAACGAGCGGGAAATTATTTTCGGGTAAATTATAATTAGGAAATAAAATAAATAATCGGAATTTTAGGTAATTTACTTTGGAGGGAGGGCGCTATATACTGGATTCATGCAAAAGAAACTCAAAACTTTGGTCCTCTTGGATGGGAACGCGCTCATCCATCGGGCGTATCATGCCTTGCCGCCTCTGACGACGAAGCAGGGGGAAGTGGTGAACGCGGTGTATGGCTTCACTCTGACTTTGCTTTCTGTGTTGGAAAAATTCAAGCCGGAGTATATTGCGGCGTCATTTGATCTCTCGGGACCGACGTTTCGCGATGATCTGTACGAGGACTACAAGGCGAAGCGCGCGCCAGCACCGGATGATCTGTACGCGCAGATTCCCCGGGTCAAGGCAGTGACGCAAGCGTTCAATATTCCCATCTATGAATTGGAAGGATTCGAAGCGGATGACTGCGTGGGGACGCTGGCGCGCCAAGCTGAAGAGCAGGGCGTGCGGGTCATCATCGTGACGGGGGACAATGACGCGCTCCAATTGGTGACGCCGCTCGTCAGTGTGTTTACGCTTCGCAAAGGTATCAAAGACACAGTACTCTACGATGAGGCAGCGGTTGAAGCAAAATACGGTTTCAAGCCCGCGCAGCTGCCCGACTATAAGGGACTCGCCGGAGACGCCTCGGACAATATTCCCGGGGTGGCGGGTATCGGCGCCAAGACGGCGACTGATCTGCTCAAGCAATTCGGTACGTTGGAACAACTGTATGCCCGTTTGGAAGATGTCAAAGAATCCGTGCGTAAAAAATTGGAGACGGACAAAGAGAAAGCCTTTCTTTCCAAGCAGTTGGGAGCGATTGATACGCACGCTCCAGTCACGTTAGACTTGCTTGCTTGTGTCAGCCGAGACTTTGATCGTGACACGGTGACGAAGCTTTTTCAAGAGCTCGGGTTCTTCAGTCTGTTGAAACGGTTGCCCGGAAGCGATCAACAGTCAACAGACAACAAACAACAGACAACAAAAAAGAGAAGAGAAAAAAACAGCGTCAAAAAAATCACGAAGAAAGAGGAGTTGGAAACATTCTTGGGAAAAGCGAAAATCGTCGCGGTGTATGCGGCGCAGTCGGAAGGGACGCTTTTCGGGGCAGGAATAGCATCTGTCTCTCTAGCTGTCTCTTCTGATGCAGAGGCAAATATACTGTGGAATGAAGAGACGAAAAAATTTCTCAAAGAGTTTCTGGAAGACGAGGAGAGAAAAAAAATCGTCTACGACGGAAAGGCGCTGATGCATCTGTTGAGACAGGAAGAGATTGTTTTGTGTGGCATCACTTTCGATGTCTTGCTCGCGGCATATCTTTTGAATTCCGGAAGCAATGTCGATTTGGAATATTTGGTGCTCGAAGAATGCGGCGAAGAAACAGTCATTGCTCCGGCCAGCAAACTCTGGGTGCTCCGCGATATATATGAAAAGCGCCTCGATGAAGTCAGCGCGACGCAGATGGAAGGAAAAACTCTGCGGACGGTTTTTGAGACTATCGAAATGCCGCTTCTTCCTGTTTTGTTTGAGATGGAAGCAAATGGTATCTATCTCAACACGGGGAAATTTCAAAAACTTTCCGCCGAGCTGGCCAAAGAGCTTGCGGTCTTAGAACAAGACATCTACAAATTCGCCGGGAGAGAGTTCAATATCAATTCGCCCAAGCAGTTGTCGGAGATTCTGTTTCAAGATCTGCAGATTCCGACGACGAATATCAAGAAAACCAAAACGGGTATTTCGACTGCTTCGATGGAGTTGCAGAAATTGCAGGAGTATCCGATCGTGGCAAAAATCGAAAGCTACCGCGAGTTGTTCAAATTGAAGACGACCTATCTGGACGCTCTGCCAGTATTGGTTGCCGCTGACGGTCGTCTGCACACGACGTTTCAGCAGGCGGTGGCGGCGACCGGACGTTTATCGTCGATCAATCCCAATCTGCAGAACATTCCGGCGAGAAATGCGTGGAGCGAGCGCGTGCGTGGAGCGTTTGAAGCGCGGGCAGGATATGTATTCGTCGGGGCGGATTATTCTCAGATCGAATTGCGGGTGATGGCGCACTTGAGCCATGACAAGGCGCTCGTCTCAGCCTTTCAGAAAGGCGAAGACGTGCATACGACGACTGCCTCCGTAGTCTACAAGGTCAAGCCGAGTGAGGTGACTTCGGATATGCGCCGGCAGGCCAAGGTGTTCAATTTTGGCATTATGTACGGGATGGGGGCATTTGGTCTGGCGCAGGCGGCAGGGATCGAACAGTCGGTTGCGGCGGAATTTATCAAGACGTACTTCAAGAAATTTGCGGGTGTGGCAACATTCATCGAGGTGATGAAAGAAGGCGCGCGCAAGAACGGCTACGTGGAAACCGAGCTGGGACGTCGGCGCTATACGCCCGAGATCACCAGTCAGAATATTCAAGTGGCGCGGTCCGGAGAACGGATGGCGACCAATATGCCGATTCAGGGACTGGCGGCGGACATTATGAAGCTCGCGATGCTCCGTGCCGAGACGCTGGTAGAGGCGTATGGTGCGGATGCCTTTATGGTATTGCAAGTCCACGATGAGCTCATTTTTGAGGTGCGGGAGGAAGTGGCAGAAGCGTTCGTCGAGAAAATAACCGGCGCGATGGAAAGTGCCTACCCGCTTTCCGTGCCACTCACCGTAGAAGTCGCGACGGGCAAGAATTGGGGGGAAATTTGAGAATGAAAAAACCGGCCTCGTGGCCGGTGGTTCATTGCTTAGTGAATTGTTTCGGGATTCTCTTCAAGAAGTTTTGCCAGCCTCATTCGTGCTTTTTCTAATTTTTCTCTTTCATCGCTGTCTTTGAGAAGGTTAGGGTTTCTTTTGGAGGCTTCCTCGATATTCTCTATAACTGTCGTTATATCATCCAGACCGAGGCCTTCTATTTTTTCCTTGATAACTTCGTTGCTGGCGTGTCGCATAGCTGGGCTTAAGTCAGCTGACCCTTCAAATGGAGGCATATGATTTATTTTATAAGTTAAAAAATAAAGTATTCAAAATATTCTGTACCTTCTATTCCCAGTATAGCAGGAAAAATGACTGAAGTCAATGCACATTCTCGTTTTAATAAGGGAAAAGCGGTACACTATAGTAGTTGAGTTGTCTTTGAGTAAATATACGAGTATGCCAGAGTTACCAGAAGTAGAGACGGTGGTGTTACAACTTGGTCAAAAAATTGTCGGCAAGAAGATAGTAAAAGTGTGGAGCGATTGGAAAAGAAAAATCCTGCCTTCGTACGTGGTGTTTGGCAAGAAGATTCAGGGCGCGGCCGTCATTGGTGTCCGGCGTTTCGGAAAACACATCGTGATAGATCTCAATAATGGATATTCGATCGTAGCGCATCTGAAGATGACCGGACATTTTTTGGTTAAAGATAAAGATAATCGTGACGCGAAAGCATTTCTTGACCCTATCAATGGCTACATCCATCACATGATGACGTTTTCTGACGGTACGACGCTGGAGTTTTCCGATATGCGCAAATTTGGCTGGCTCCGCCTTGTCAAGACGGAGGAAGTGGAGGTGCTTTCGAGTATCGTGACGCTTGGAGTTGACGCTCTCTCGCCGTTATTGACGGAAAAGCGATTGCAAATGCTGCTCGGTGGAAAAAAGAAGCGCTCTATCGGAGCGATGCTCCTCGAGCAACACATTGTTGCCGGCATTGGGAATATCTACCGGAGCGAGGCGTTGTTTCTGGCGGGCATTGTGCCGACGCGTCTGATCGAGACATTGACAGAGAGCGAGTGGAAAAAAATAGTGCCAGCAATCAAAAAAGTCTTGCGCCAAGCTATCCGGACCGGCGGCACGAGCGATGGCGACTTCCGCGACACTGATGGTTTAGCTGGGCGGTTTCAGGATGCTCTATTCGTCTATGCCCGGACCGGCAAGCCCTGCAAAAGATGTGGTACAATGATACTGCGTAAAAAAATCGGGCAGCGGAGTATTTTCTACTGTTCGCATTGTCAATCATAACTCATCTATTTTTTACAGAAATATGGACAAGAGACAGAAAGTCATTGTGGCTGTTGTCGCTTTGGCGATTATTGGGCTTATCGCGTACTTCGTGTTTGGGAAAAAGGATATGCGCCAGCCGATTGAGCTCAATAACAAGAATCAGTCGTTGACGGTGAATACCGGACCGGCCAATACCGGTGAGGTCAGCCCGATTTCCGGCTTGCCCTGTGAACATTGGAATCGTCGTCCGCTCGCAGTGATGCAGCCCGGAGACGTGACGGCGCGCCCAGCCGCTGGGTTTTCAGAAGCGGATATGGTAATTGAAATGCCGGTGATTACGGCGAGTGTCACCCGTCTGATGGCTCTTTATATCTGCAATACGCCGGCAGAGGTGGGTTCGATGCGGAGCGCCCGGCACGACTTCATCCATCTTGCGAAAGGCTTTGATGCAATCTTTGTTTCGTGGGGACGTTCGGAATCACATTCGGACAGCGATTCGGTTGGTCTCGCCAGAGGGATTCTCGATCGGGGAGAAATTGAAAACATCAACTGCAATGGCGATGCAGGCAAGTCAGCCAACGCCTGCTCGAATAGTCCCTGTTTTCGCAAAGAGGGGATGGCGCGCGGAGTCGACAGCGGGTATGCCCATCCGGCAGATCTCTTGACCTGCGCCAAAGAATTCGGCTATCGATCGGAGAATCAATTCTCCGGCTACAAGCACGTTGCCGAGGCGGCACTCGAGAGTCGTCCTACCGGAGGTCATCTGCGTGTGGCGTTCGGCGGACCGTTTGCCACTGAGTATGAATACGATCGCGAGAGCAACAGCTATCTCCGGACGTGGGGGAATACGGCCGACACTGATCGCAACACCAAGCAGCGCATCGCTCCAAAGAATGTCATCGTGCTGATAGCACAGTCCGACCAGATCGAAGGTCAGTACAACAATGTCCAGCTCGGCGACCCATGGTACGATCAGACGGACAGCGGGGACGCTTTCTATTATATGAACGGCAGTCAATATCGGGGTAGCTGGAAAAAAGATAAATCAGACATAGCGAGCAAGTTGATTTTCTTCGACGAATCCGGTAATGAAATGACGTTTGTCCCCGGACAGATGTGGGTAGAAATACTCGAACCGGGACAAACGCTCAAATGGGATCCCATCCAATAGGGTTCAGGTGTCAGGGTAGAGGGGAGAGTTTCAAAAAACAGGCAAAACGCCTGTTTTTTGTTATACTAGGTTATGTCCCCTCCCTAGACTCTGTACCCTAAACGCTATACCCTGCCTTATGATTCTCTTTTTACACGGCACCGATGCTTTTTTGGTGAACCGGCGGCGATCGGCGCTCCAAAAAGCTTTTGTAGAGAAATATCCCGGCGCGGATATTTTCGTTTTTGACTTTGAGGACAATGGGACTATCGAGGATGTGCATCGCGCTCTGGCTGTCTGCGAGGGAGGATTATTTGCTGTCCGGAAAATGGTAGTCTTTCTCCATCCGTTTGAGCTCGGTGAGACGACTGAGAAAATTTTACTGGATTTTCTCGCTGATTTTGTAAAAAAGTCTGATACAGAAGTCGCTCTGCTTTTTGTCGATCCCACCAAGATCAAGAAGACGCATCCGCTCGCTCGCTTTCTCGCGAAGCACGCGGACAAAGAAGAGCTTTTGGAAAAGCCGGAAGAAAAAAATACCATTCCCTTTATCAAGCGCGAACTCGCCGTCCTTGACAGAGAGGCAAGTTTTTCGCCCGAAGCCCTCCAGATGTTTGTCGCCACGCTGAAGAATGACACCGTCCGTATCCATACGGAGCTTGAAAAATTGGTGACGTTCAAGCCGGGGGGTGTATTTGAAGTCTCTGATATCGCTTTGCTTTCGGGGAC